>NZ_JBHMIW010000011.1:0-256449 GCF_042436655.1 Sinorhizobium sp. P24N7
CGGCAGGTTCAGCCGGTTCGCTCCGCCCCGTCCGGGGCTTCGCGAACCCGCTGAACCTGCCGCAACCCAAAATCTGTCGACAATCATCCCGGTCCAAAATGTCGACCATCAACCCGGTTGAACAGCACCGCCGCCGCGCCTCGCCGGCGTTGAAGTCAAGCTTCGATGAATTCGAGCAGGTCGGCGTTGAAGCGGTCCTGATAGGTCTGCGTCAGGCCATGATCGGCACCCTCGTAGACCTTCAGCACGGCATGTTTGACGATTTTGACGGTCGAAAGCGCCGAGGCGCCGATCGGCACGATCTGGTCGTCGTCGCCGTGGAGGACCAGGGTCGGCTTGTCGAACTTCGCCAGGTCGGCATTGAAGTCGCTTTCCGAGAAGGCGCGGATGCTGTCAAGCTGGCCCTTGAGGCCGCCCATCATGCCCTGCAGCCAGAAGCTCTCGCGGATTCCCTCCGAGATGGCGGCACCCTCGCGGTTGTAGCCGTAAAAGGGGATCGTCAGATCCCTGAAGAATTGCGAGCGGTCGTCGTAGGTGCCCCTGCGAATGCCATCGAAGACGTCGATCGGCAGGCCGCCGGGGTTGGCCTCGGTTTTCAGCATGAGCGGCGGCACCGCGCCGATCAGCGCCACCTTCGCCACGCGCCCGGTGCCGTGCCGGCCGACGTAGCGGGTAACCTCGCCACCGCCTGTCGAATGCCCGACAAGGATCACGTTCCGCAAGTCCAGCGCCTCGATCAGTTCGGCAAGGTCGTCGGCGTACTGGTCCATTGTGTTGTTGTCCCACACCTGGTCCGAACGGCCGTGGCTGCGGCGGTCGTGGGCGATGACGCGATAGCCCTTGTTTGCAAAGAAGACCATCTGCGCATCCCATACGTCGGCCGTGAGCGGCCAGCCATGGGAGAAGAGGACGGGTTGAGCATTGCGCGAGCCCCAGTCCTTGTAGAAGATGCGGGTGCCGTCCCTGGTGGTGATCGTAGCCATTTTCTTCATCCTTTCAGCGGGTTGGAAGACTGCCGGGTGGGGTGCCGTACTTGCCGCGCCCCGTGCTTGAAGATTTAGGCCGATTGCGAAATGATCGGGATTGGCGGATCGGACATTAGGCGGGCCGAAACCGACAAAGAGGGGCGACATGGCGAAGGGACGAGCACTGCCAGCGAGAGCCGAGATCGGCCTCATGCTTTATCCGGGTTGCCAGATGGCGATGGTCCACGGCATGACGGATCTCATCGGCATAGCCGGTCAATTCTCCGCCGAGCGCGGCGGACCGGTGGCGCGAGTCAGTCACTGGCGGCTTCAGGACGACGGCTGTCTTGCACGATGTTTCGACACCCATCCCGAACTCGGGTCCCGGCAGGCGCCGGAGATCCTGCTTGTCCCCGGCCGGCTGACGGGACCGATGGAAGCAGAGGAGGCAGCGCCCTATGCGCGCTGGCTGCTCGACCGGCATGCCCAGGGGGCGACGCTGGCATCGACTTGCGGCGGGACTTTCGTGCTTGCGGCGACGGGCCTGCTCAAGGGTCGCCCGGCGACGACGCACTGGCTGTTCGCCAATGCCTTCCGCGATCGTTTCCCCGACGTCCGGCTCGATCCGGACAAGATCGTCATCGAGGACGGGGACCTCATCACAGCCGGCGGCCTCATGGCGTGGACGGACCTCGGCATGCGCCTCGTGGACCGCCTGTTCGGTCCGACGGTGACGGTCGAGACCGGGCGCTTCCTGCTCATCGATCCGGCCGGACGCGAGCAGCGGCACTATTCCAGCTTTTCGCCGCGTCTCAATCACGGTGACGAGGCGATCCTCAAGGTGCAGCATTGGCTGCAGGCGCGCGAGGCCCGCGCCGTCAGCGTCGCGGAGATGGCCAAAGTGGTGGCGATGGAGGAGCGCACGTTCCTGCGCCGTTTCAAGGCGGCGACCGGTATGAAGCCGATCGAATATGCGCAGCATCTGCGCGTCGGCAAGGCGCGTGAGCTCCTGGAGTTCACCAAACGCTCGGTCGAACAGATCGCCTGGACCGTCGGCTATGAGGATGCTGCGGCTTTCCGCAAGCTGTTCCATCGCATCGTCGGGCTGTCGCCGGGCGACTACCGGCACCGTTTCGCCGTAGCGGCTGCCGGATAAACGGCGCGGAGAACGGCGTCGCTTCTTTCGCGCCCGCGGCTGCGGAACAAATTTTCGTCTGAAGAATTAACAGGTGTCGCTTCTGTCCCCCAGCGACATTCAGGACCCCAACCTGTTGCAGTGCCCGCGTCATCCCCTGCGCGGGCACTCGCATGTCTGCGATACGATTCCCGCCCGCCCTCGGTTGACGACGCAAGCGGGACCCCGCAAAGCGGCGAGGCCCCGCCTCAAGTGTCGCTGAAAAGATCTAGGTCCTTGTATAGGTGGGAAGCCAGGAAGCTAGAGTGCCATCCGCGCCCATCTATAGGACCTTGGTCCGACCCCCTAAGGGCAAAGGTCCTAGGCCCGTTGCCAGCTGAGTCTCAGGGTACATATTGCAGCATTCGCGCCGCGGGAGCCCGGAGCGGAACAGTTCGCGGTCTGCCGCCGGCATTTCTGCTCTGGCTCCTTGCACGATCACGTTCCATGATTTTGGGTCGACGGGGCCTAAAGTCATCGTGATCTCGGCAGGGGAACAACTCAACGATGGATCTCTCCCATGGCATTGTCGAACTACGGACGGAACAACACTGTCTCTGAAACCTGTTTCAGGACGCTCACCCACCCGTTGACGAACCTGATCTGCATTATCGTGGCCGTGTCGATCGCCGTTTTCGCGAGCGTACCGACAGGCATTCCCCCATACGTGCTCGCGCCGATCGGCTTCATGCTGGTGATCCTGATCGACCCTGCAGAAATTGCATCTAGATTGAAGGCGCGCTCCGCAAGACGGGACGCCACGGTTGGCCGCTCGGAATCGGCCGCCGGAGGCTGGCAGGCCAAGGGAGACGGTTGGAGCCTGACATTCCAACGCAAACACGGCCTGACGAGAGGAGCGGCTCGGTCGAATATCGCCGCCGCTGCAAGGGGACGCGCGGCCGACAGCTGCCGCCGCTGAAATCCTACCTAACGCCAAGCGCCGCGCGTCGCCGGACGCGCGGCGCTTGCGCAGGAATTTTGTCCGGAGCCAGCGGAAGGCGGATTGTCGCGGATTGCTGCGGGGCACCGGGCAAGATCCGCCCGCATCGGCGAAGTTGTCGATTGCGCTTCCACAAAATCAATCATTTAGAGTTAGCCGATCTCTTGCTAGTGTAACGCCGCGGCCCCTTTCCAGAGGAACGGTCTTCCGCGCCAGATTTGAATGATTGGGAGGAATCTCTGTGAATCGAACATTGAAACGCGCCGCCATCGCGGCGATCGCAAGTGCGTCCATCGCCGTTTCCGCGGCTTCGACAGGCGCAGCCGAGTTCATCAACGTCCTGACTGGCGGCACTTCCGGGGTGTACTACCCGCTCGGCGTCGCGCTTTCGAAGATCTATGGCGATAAGATCGAGGGCGTACGCACGCAGGTGCAGGCGACCAAGGCTTCGGTCGAGAACCTCAACCTCTTGCAGCAGGGGCGCGGCGAGATCGCCTTTTCGCTCGGCGATTCGGTCAAGCTTGCCTGGGAAGGCAATACGGATGCCGGTTTCAAGGCACCGCTCGACAAGCTGCGCGGTATCGCCGCCATCTATCCGAACTATATCCAGATCATGGCGTCGAAGGAGTCGGGCATCAAGACCGTCGCCGATCTCAAGGGCAAGAGCCTTTCCGTCGGCGCACCGAAGTCGGGCACGGAATTGAATGCCCGGGCGTCCTCGGCGCCGCAGGGATGAGTTATGACGACCTCGGCAAGACCGAATACCTGCCCTTCGCCGAATCGGTGGAGCTGATGAAGAACCGGCAGCTCGATGCGACGCTGCAGTCGGCCGGCCTCGGCGTCTCTTCGTTCAAGGATCTGGCGACGTCGCTCGATGTACAGATGGTCGCAGTCCCCGAAGAGATCGCCACCAAGCTCGGCGCGCCCTACATCGCCGCGACCGTCCCCGCTGGCACCTACCAGGGGCAGGACAGCGATGTGCAGACGGTCGCCGTCGTCAACTTTCTCGTCACCCATTCGGAGGTTTCCGACGAAACCGCCTATCAGATGACGAAGCAGCTCTTCGAGAACATCCCCGCCCTGACGGCGGCTCACAAGGCGGCGGAGAATATCCGCATCGAGGATGCGCTCAAGGGAATGCCTATTCCTCTGCATCCGGGGGCGGAGCGCTACTATAAGGAAAAGGGTCTGCTCTGACCCATGTCGCCCGAAACCGTAAAGCGGTTTTAAAGCGACAGGCAGACACCCTGAAGCGCGTCGCGGAATTCGGTTGAATGCGACGGGCTTCAGGAATTCAGGGGAGGAATCATGATCCACAATACCAATGAACAAAGCGCAACTGCGTCGGCCGAACTGCACCGGCACGACGCGTTGACCCGGGCGTTTCCGGCGACATGGGACGGCCGGATCCTGTTTGCCATCGCGCTTGCCTTTTCAGTGTTCCAGATCGCCACCGCGGCGCATCTCGTCGATTTCGCGAGCCAGATCGTGCGCGTGGTGCATGTCGGCTTTGTCACGGTTCTCGTCTTTCCCCTGCTGGCGACGCTCGCAGGCCGCGGCACGGTTGCAAAAATCATCGCCTGGAGTCTTGCTTTCCTTGGCGCGGCGGTCGCCTTCTACCAGTGTTACGAATATGCGGAACTCTTGGTGCGTGCCGGCGATCCACTGCCGCGCGACATCGTCTTCGGGGTCGTCGCGCTCGCCGTCGTCTTTGCCGCAGCCTGGGCGCTGATGGGGCCGGCTCTGCCGATCATTTCCGGCGTGTTCCTGGCCTATTGCCTTTTGGGTGAGTATCTGCCGCCGCCGTTCGATCACCGCGGCTACGACTTTTCGCAGGTGATCGATCATATGGCCTATGGCACGGAAGGCATCTACGGCATCCCGACCTTCGTCTCCTCGACCTATATTTTCCTTTTCATCCTGTTTGGCGCCTTCCTCGAAAAAGCCGGCATGATCCGGCTCTTCAACGATGTCTCGTTGAGTTTCGTCGGCGACAGGCGCGGCGGACCCGCGAAGGTGGCGATCATTTCTTCGGGCCTGATGGGCACCATTTCGGGTTCCGGCGTCGCGAATGTGGTCACGACCGGGCAGTTCACCATCCCGCTGATGAAAAAGTTCGGCTATCGGGCGGCCTTTGCAGGCGGCGTCGAGGCAACGGCCTCGATGGGCGGGCAGATCATGCCGCCTGTCATGGGCGCGGTCGCCTTCATCATGGCCGAGACGCTCGGCGTCGAATATTACGAGATCGTCAAGGCGGCGGTCATACCGGCGATCCTCTATTTCGCGTCCGCCTTCTGGATGGTCCATCTCGAAGCCGGCAAGTACGGGCTGCTCGGCCTGCCCAGGGACCAGCTGCCTTCGGCCAAGGCGGCAATCCTCGAACAATGGCATCTGATCCTGCCGCTCGCCGCGCTCGTCTGGCTGCTGTTCTCCGGCTATACGCCGCTTTTCGCCGGTACGGTCGGCCTGGCCTTCACCGGCCTTCTGATCCTGGGCAGTTCGCTCGCGCTCGGCCTTCCCGCCGGTGTCATACGCATCATCTTCTGGGTCGGCCTCGGCCTCGTGGCGGCCGCCTTCTTCCAGTTCGGCATCGGCGTGATCGTCGCAGCGCTGGCGCTGCTGATTGCCGGCAACGCCTTCCTGAAGGGCGGCCGGGAGACCTTGGTGATATGTCGCGACGCCCTTGCCGAAGGGGCCAAGACGGCCCTTCCGGTGGCGATCGCCTGCGCGCTCGTCGGCGTGATCATCGGTACGATGACGCTGACCGGAGCGGCCAATACCTTCGGCCAGTTCATCGTCTCGGTCGGAGGCAAAAGCCTGTTTCTGTCGCTGCTTCTGACCATGGTCACCTGCCTCGTGCTCGGCATGGGCATACCGACGATCCCGAACTACATCATCACCTCGTCGATCGCCGGGCCCGCGCTTCTGGAACTCGGGGTACCGCTTATCGTCAGCCACATGTTCGTCTTCTATTTCGGGATTCTTGCCGATCTGACGCCACCGGTGGCGCTTGCCGCTTCGCGGCAGCACCGATCGCGCGGGAAAGCGGGCTGAAGATCTCGATCCAGGCGATCAAGGTGGCGGCGGCCGGTTTCGTCATCCCGTTCATGGCCGTTTATTCGCCGGCGCTGATGCTGCAGGATGGCGGCGCGATGGCCGCATCGGTGGGCTATCCGGCTGCCGTCGCCTATATCGTCGTCAAGACCGGTCTGGCGATCGCGCTCTGGGGTGCCGCCGTGGTGGGCTTCGCCGCAGTCCGGCTCGGGGTTTTCGAGCGGGTGCTCGCGGCCGCGGCCGCCTTCACGTTGCTGGCGGCGCTGCCGATCACCGATGAAGTCGGCTTTGCACTCTCCGCGCTCTTCGCCTTCGTGATCTGGCGGCGCGCCCGCCAGGCTGGCCGGCAGACGGCGAAACCGGCATGAGCGCGCTTGCCTGCATCATCGGCGGCAAGGCTGTCGCCGTTGCTGCGGGTGTCTTCACCCTCGGCTGGACCCATTCGGTCGAGAAGACCGAATGGCAGGAGCGTTGGGCCGTCACGGCCGATGGTCTCGTTCTCGAGGAGGCGCGCGTGCAGGGTTCGGGTGCGGGAATGGAGCCGGGAGACAATGCCCGTCGCCAGGGCCGCTGGTGGGTCTGGACGCCCGACCTGCCGCCGCTTCCCGAGCTGGTCCTGGCCGCCTCCGGAGCGACCGTCTCCGGCTGGACGCTTTGCGACGCCGGCGGCTGCCGCGAGCTCGCGGCGCAAAGCCGGGAACCAATCGTCCTGCGGCCATGCGATGGCCCAAAGCCATAATGGCCGATGCCGATCTGGCGGCACCGGTTGAAGGAACAGTACGGGGCCCTTGTGAAATGTTATTACGTAACTTTCTGTTGACGAGTGTAATAACATAACATATTGAACCCCTACGCCGCGGCGTCGCGTTTCACCTTGACCGGCGGCTGCATTCTAAATTAACTGAGCCTGACGGTTCCCCTACCCGTGAGGTGGAGGGGATTAATAGGGAACACGGTGCGGACGACCCAAGAGGGACCAAAACCGTGGCTGCCCCCGCAACTGTAAGCGGATCGTCGTTCATCGTGGCGCCCAGGCGCCAGCCACTGCGCGCGTTGCGCGGGAAGGCAGATGAGCGATTTCTGTCCGCGAGCCAGGAGACCTGCCGTCAAATCAGATCCAACGTCACGGGCGGGGATGCCCGGAACAGGAGCAAGCCATGACCATCTTTCGCGCCTTGCGGCGCACGCTTTCATCAGTTTCCCCGAGGTCGAGCCGTCACTCGTCCGATCAAACCCGATCGGCAGGCTGACGATCACGGCCGTATAGCGGCCTCACATTCGGGGACTATTCATGAACAGCTTTTGGAAACGACCGCTCATTGCGGGTCTCATCACCTTTTCCGCAGGCGTAGCGGCTCTTGACCGTCCCGCCTTCGCTGCCGAGACGACCTATCCGCTGACACTCGAAAACTGCGGTCGGCAGATCACCTTCGACAAGACGCCGACGCGCACCGTCTCGATCGGCCAGAGCAGCACCGAAATCCTCTATCTGCTCGGCCTTGCGGACAAGGTCGCCGGCACCGCCCTCTGGGTCGGCCCCGTCCTTGAAGGTTACGAGGAGGTCAACGCCAAGGTCGAGCGCCTGGCAGACAACGATCCGAGCTTCGAAAGCGTGGTTGCCAAGAAACCGGACATGGTGGCGGTGCAATTTCAATGGCAGGTCGGCCCGGAAGGCGTGGTCGCGCGGCCGGAGCAGTTCGAGGAGCTCGGCATTCCGGTCTACACATCGCCTTCGGATTGCACCGGCAAGGAGAATTCGGCGGCGAGCGACGGCGTGCGCCGGCAGGTCTTCACCATGGATCTCGTCTATCGGGAAATTCGCGAGCTGGCGCAGATTTACGATGTTCAGGACAAGGGCGAGAAGGTCGTAGCCGAGCTGAAAAGCCGAGAAGAGGCGGCGCGCGCCAAGGTCGCCTCGGCCGGGGGCAAACTCTCGGCGGTCTTCTGGTTCTCCAGCGCTGCCGATGCCGACCCCTATGTCGCCGGCAGGAACGGCGCACCCGGCTACATAATGGCGGCGCTCGGAATCGAAAACATCATCGACACTGAAGACGAATGGCCGACGGTCGGCTGGGAAACCATCGCCAAGGCCGAGCCGACCATGATCGTTGCCGGCTCCATGGAGCGTCGACGCTACCCGCTGGACAGCCTCGACGCCAAACTCGAATTCCTGAAGACCGATCCCGTGGCGAGCCTCATGCCGGCAGTCGCCAAAGGCTATGTGTTCGACATGGATGCGCAGGCGATGAACCCGACGATCCGCACGATCGAAGGAATCGAAGCGCTGGCGGATGCCATCGCCGAGGCCGGACTTGCGCCCAAGGCTGGGCCGGCTTCCAAGGGTGGGTTGGGCAAGTGAGCCGCGTGCTGACCCTGGCCGGGCGAACGGGGACGGGGCGCGTCGGCGCGGCTATCGCCGCGCTCGTGATCCTGTTCGCGGCACTCTGGATGGGCGCTGCGATCGGCGAAACGGCGATCCCGTTCAAGACCGTTGCGCAGACGGTCGCGAATCGGCTGTGGAACGCCGGCTATCCGCTGGCCCCGATCGACGAGGGCATCATCTGGAGCTACCGACTGAGCCGGGCGGTCGTGGCCGCTTCCTGCGGGGCGGCGCTCGCGCTCTCCGGCGCCGTGCTGCAATCGCTGCTGCGCAATCCGCTCGCCGATCCCTATATACTCGGCATCTCCGCCGGCGCCTCGACAGGGGCGGTCAGCGTCGCCATCCTCGGTGTGGGTGCCGGGATGCTGACGCTGCCGCTCGGCGCCTTCATCGGCGCGCTGGTCGCTTTCGTCCTGGTGAGCCTGCTGGCGGTGAAGGCCGGCCGCGGCACCGCGGCGATCATCCTGGCAGGCGTGGCGGGGTCACAGCTCTTCAACGCACTGACCTCCTTCATCGTCACCAAGGCGGCCACGGCCGAGCAGGCGCGCGGCATCATGTTCTGGCTGCTCGGCAACCTTTCGGGCGTGCGCTGGCCGGATGCCTGGCTCGCCGTGCCGGCGACGCTTCTTGGTCTCGTCGTCTGTCTCTGGCATGCCCGTCCCCTCGACGCGTTTACCTTCGGGTCGGAATCGGCTGCCTCGCTCGGCATCTCGGTCAGGCGAACCTATTTCGCGCTCGTCGGCGTCTCGGCGATGATGACGGCGGTGATGGTATCCATCGTCGGGTCGATCGGTTTCGTCGGCCTCGTCATCCCCCATGCGGCCCGCATGCTCGTCGGCGTCCGCCACGGTGTCCTGCTGCCGGCAGCAGCGCTCATCGGCGCCGTGTTCATGATCCTCGCCGACATACTGTCGCGCGTTCTCATTCCCGGCCAGGTCCTGCCGATCGGCGTGATCACGGCGCTCGTCGGCGCTCCGGCCTTCGCGTTGATACTCGGACAAAGGAGGGACCGCGCATGACGCTTTCGGCGCGCGGGGTTTCATGGTCGGCCGGCGGGGTGGACATCCTGAAGGAGGTCTCCCTCACGGTCGAGACGGGAGAGTTCCTCGGCATCATCGGCCCGAACGGTTCCGGCAAGACGAGCCTGATGTCGCTCATATCGGGCATCCGCAAGCCGAAGAAGGGGGAGGTGCTTCTGGACGGTTCTCCGATCGGGACGCTCGGCCGCCGCACGGTCGCGCAAAGGCTCGCTCTAGTTGAGCAGCAGGCCGAGACCGGCGAGAGGATCACCGCGCGCCAGGCGGTAGAGCTCGGCCGCACGCCCTATCTCGGGCCGCTTTCGCCCTGGTCGCCGGAGGACGATGCGATCGTCGAGGCGGCGCTCGAAAACGTGGATATGGCGCATCTTGCCGACCGCCTGTGGCACACGCTCTCCGGCGGCGAGCGGCAAAGGCTGCATATTGCCCGGGCGCTGGCGCAGCAATCGAAGATCCTGCTTCTCGACGAGCCGACCAACCATCTCGACATCGGCCATCAGATCAGCCTGCTCGACCTCGTTCGCCGCCAGGACCTGACGGTGGTCGCAGCGCTCCACGACCTCAACCACGCCGCTATGTTCTGCGACCGGATCGCGGTGATGCAGGCCGGCCGGCTGGTGGCGCTCGGGCCCCCGCGGGAGGTACTGACGGTCGAGCGCATCCGCGCGGTGTTCGGGATCGAGGTCGAGGTCGAGCACGACTTCGACGGAAGCTGCTCCATCCGCTATCGCGCCAGACGCCCGCGTCCGCTTGCCGCAATCTCCGCCGTCGGAACCTGACCCATGGACATGCGCAACCACCACCTGAAGGAAGATATCCGCGAATACTGGTCGAAGCGGTCGGAAACGTTCGACCTCGCCTTCGGCCACCGCATCCCGCCGGGACCGGAGCTCGACGCCTGGGCGGCATCGATGCGCAGCGCACTCGGGGCGAGGCCGCTGAAGGTTCTCGAACTCGCCTGCGGGACGGGGGAGGTGACCAACGTGCTCCTTTCGCTCGGCCACGAAGTGACGGCGCTCGATTTCTCCGAGGCCATGCTCGCGGTGGCGCGGCGCAAGCACGCAGGGAACGAAAGGGTTCGATTCATTCTGGCCGATGCCGAGCACACGATGGAGCCGGACGAGACCTATGATGCCGTGGTCTGCCGGCATCTCGTCTGGACGCTGACGGAGCCGGAGCAGGCTTTCGCCGAATGGTTCCGCCTGCTGAAGCCGGGCGGAAGGCTGCTCGTCTTCGACGGAGACTGGTCGAAGCCGACGCCGCTCGGCCGTCTGGCGTCTTTCGCGGTGGCTGCCCTCGAGCGGATCATCGGCCATGACCCGCATTACGACGGCGCCATGAGCGAACGCCACGCAAAGATCATGGAGCGTCTGCCCTTTGGCGATGGCCTCACCGTCGAAAGACTTCTTCCCTTGATCGAAGAGGCGGGATTCCAGAACATAGAGTTGCCGTCCCGCCGCCCGATCGCGGCGGCCCAGCGCAGGAATGCCGATCTCAGAAACAGGCTGAGGACATTCTTCTACCGCAGGTTCCTCCTCGTCTGCTCGCGGCCTTCGGGAGATTCACTTTGAGTTTATGACGGCTGCCGCGGGATGGACAATGGCGTTGAAGCTCTGGCCGGTTTTGTCGGCACGCATGGCGATGGGTTTGAGTTCCATGAGTAAGTGCTACAGCGACCCTTGCGCGTCTCATAAGACGCGCGGCGCTGTAGGAGGCCTATCGGAGGACTGCAATCTCTCCTTTTTCCTCATGCCTGTGCTCGTCACAGGGATGAGATCAGCGCCGCGTCCGCGGCGCGGGAAGCGTTCTTTCAGCCCAAGGACTTGGTCTGGCTGAATTCCTGTGACATGCACGGGAATGAGGGGGCCGGGGATATGCGGCCAATTTCACCCTCAAAAGGAACTCCCGGCCCCCGGCCGCCGTTTCCGGGTTGCTGTCTCTGACAAGTTGGGACCCAGACACGGAGGATGAGCATATGGCACAGGAAAAGCGACTCGGATCCACCATACCGCGCGGCGTGGTCGATACGAAGAACGGATCGGTAGGCGTTCCGGACCAGGCAAGCATGGAAGAGGAAGTCAGATCGTTGCGCGAGCAGGTCAATGCGCTGACCGAAAAGCTCTCCGATCTCGGCATCTATTCCGGCAGGGCCATCGCGGATACGGGACGCAGGGCCGGCGAGATGGCAAGGGAACATCCCGCCTGGACGGCGCTCGCCGTAGTCGGTCTTCTGGGGCTGCTCATTGCAGGAACCAGCCGGCCCTATTGGCATTCGCGAAGCTCCTCGCGCATCGAGGACCTGATCGCCGATATCGAGGATCGGCTGAGCGATCTGAAGGGCCGTTATTGGTCAAGCGGCTGGCGGCCCTGGTGAAAATTGGACCCGTCCTGCCGGAGACAATGTGCGGTCCATGGAAGGGCGCGCTGCCGCCATCGGGAGATCGGCGGCATGCTTTGCGAGGAACCGGTCGGTTTCTCGCTCCTTCGGTCGCCGTGAGGTCGCCGGCGCGTGCCGGCCAGAAACAAGCGCAACCCGAGTTCGAGCGCGAAAAGCTGAACCTCATTCGGCGTCGAGGTCGATGAGCGCTATCCCGAGTTCCGGTCGCTTGCGCCGGCGCAATCCAGTCGGGCTTTCGCGAATGATGACCTCCAGGGTCGGACGGACGCGACCCTCCAGAAGGTGCCCGCCACGGGTCGACCCGTCTTCCAACCCCAGAACCGCATGCAAATGCAGGCTCGGGCGGCCGGCTTCGTCGCGGGCAATGTCGCCGATCGCGCTCAGAACTTCCGATTGCTCGGCTACGGGGATCTTCCTGTAATTTCTGCTTTCGACACGGAAGAAGCCCACCGTCGCGCTGCTGAAGGCGCCGATCGCCGTCACCGATGCGCCGGCGATGCCCGCCTGCGCTGCGAAGGCCGAAATGGCCGAGAATGCTTCGTCGCCCTCCTCGAGTACGAGAATGAAGGTGCGTTCGCTCGCGTCTTGCGCCAAAAGTTTCTGCTTCATCAATTCGTCCTCGTCTCAGCCCGAACCTGTACGACGGCGATCTGTTCCGGATTCAGCGAAGCGCCGGATCGTTCATCCCGTGCCGGTCACCTCCGCGAGCGCGTCAGGCTACAAAATCGAAACGCCCGAACTTGCCGTCCTCCGTGTCGCGAATGTCAAGCTGCAGCGACGGCGTATAAAGGTGATCACGGTCGTTCTGAGGTTCGTTCGGGAAGAAGAGCTGCGTTGTCAGGACCGCGGCGCCGGGAGGGCGCACCCGAAAATGATAGTGGCGGGTGCGGCCGGGATAGAGTGCCGGGACGATGGTGCTGAACCACCATCGCCCGCGTTCGTCGGTCATGTGGTAACCCCGCAGCCTGTAGCCGCGTGTATCGTAGGCGCCGGTTTCGTCCGCATGCCAGATTTCGACGAGACTGCCGGCAATCGGCCGGCAATTGCCGTCGAGCACGTAGCCGGCAATGGTGATGCGTTCGCCGTTCGGGGCGTCGCCGGAAAGTTCGTGCCTGAGCGGCGCATCGGGCTTGTAGAAAGGGCCCGCCGTCAGCGCGGGCGTCAGGTCGTCATCGTCGTCGCAGGCGGGTGTGAGCGGCAATGCGGGTCGCTGCGCCGCGGCGCGATCGGCGACGGGCAGGGCGGGTAAGGCCAGAAACGCCCTCAGCAAGGAACGTCGGGTCGGCAGCATGGTCGCCTCCTTCGTGGAGCGTTCGCGCGGCCTTGGCGGGGCGTCGCGTTCGGACATGGCCAGTGGCACGAGCATAGAGCATTTTTAATCCCCAGGGCAGCCGGCCGCCTGGCGCGGCACAGGCCGATTTTCCCCGAACGCTGGCGGTTCGCGCCGAACCGGGGCATGATTGTCCCTGGCGGCGATCGCGCTGCCGTCCCTTGCCGCTCCCACAAGGAGACCCGGCGAGCCTGGAATCAACCTAGAAGCTTCAGGAGGAAACCGTGAGCGAGCACGTCTACAAGAAGATCGAGCTGATCGGCAGTTCGCCGAACTCGATAGACGAGGCCATCGAAGGCGCGATTTCGCGTGCTTCGAAAACCACCCGGAATCTCGACTGGTTCGAGGTGGACCAGATTCGCGGCCAGATCGTGAATGGCAAGGTCGCCCATTACCAGGTGGTGATGAAGGTGGGCTTCCGCATCGACGATTGAAGCGCGCGCGGCGCCGAGAGCGGGATTCGACATTCCGCCCTGACTTGTTCTGCGGGTTTCAACTGCCCGCGATTGGAGAAGAGACGCCGGCACCGATGAGGAAGCCGGCGATGCCGGGTGGTGGCCCGTTGCGAAGGCCGGATGGGCATGGATGTTTGCGCGCCGAGTCCTGACAACTTCGAGCCGGCCGCGCGGCTTTCCCATGCCGATCTGCCGGCCATCATCAATTTCATAAATAGAAGCATTCGAACTATGAAATTCACCAACCTCGACTTCTATGTATGATCGCGGCTCCCGAGGGGGCCCGCATGTACCTATCGCGCCTGACGAACCGCCTCCACGGGTACCGCCTGCTTGTTCGCAGACGGGGGACACCCAGGCGTCCTCGATCGAAATGAATCAAGGTGCCTGTGGCCCATGAACAAGACGGGCTTGCAATATTCGCCGGTGAAGTTAGTCAGGCCGCAGGCGTGCGCAGGCTCGCGGAAAGACAGGCACCAGGGAGGAGAGCAGTCTCGTGGAAGCACTCAACCAATTCTTTAACTGGCTCAACGGCATCGTTTGGGGCGTGCCCATGATCGTGCTGATCATTGGCACCGGTCTGTATCTTCAGCTTCGTCTGGGCTTCATGCCGATCCGCAAAGTGGGCTACGGCTTCCGCATGATCTTGAAAAGCCGCAGGCCGGGGAGGGCCGCCGAAGGCGAGATTACGCCGTACGCCGCGCTGATGACGGCGCTCTCGGCCACCATCGGCACGGGCAACATCGCCGGCGTCGCTACCGCTATCGCGGTGGGTGGACCCGGTGCGCTGTTCTGGATGTGGATTACCGCCTTCGTCGGAATGGCGACGAAATACGCCGAGGTCGTCGTAGCGGTGAAATACCGCGAGGTCGACGACAAAGGCGAACACGCCGGCGGACCGATGTTCGCCATCAAGAATGGGCTCGGGAAGCACTGGCAGTGGCTGGGCACCGCCTTTGCCATCTTCGGCGGACTGGCGGGTTTCGGTATCGGAAACATGGTTCAGGCCAACGGTATCGCCAGTGCGGTCGAGAACGCCTTCGGCATCGAGACCTGGATCAGCGGCATCGTGATGACCGTCTTGACGGGTGCGGTGATTCTCGGCGGCATCAAGCGAATCGGCGCCGTGGCCGAGAAGGTCGTGCCCTTTATGGCGATCTTCTATCTCACCTGTGTGGTCGTCGTCCTGATCGTCTTTGCCGGCAACATCCCCGAGGCGATCGCCACCATCTTCACCCAGGCATTCAGTCCGACGGCAGCCACCGGCGGCTTCCTCGGCTCCACTGTACTGATGGCGATCCGCATGGGTGTGGCGCGCGGGATCTTCTCGAACGAGGCGGGCCTCGGTACCGCCGGTATCGCACAGGCTGCCGGCTCGACCGCCAATCCCGTTTTCTCCGGCGTCATCGGCATGATGGGGACGTTCATCGACACGATCATCGTCTGCACCCTGACCGGTCTGGCGATCATGGTGTCGGGCGTCTGGGCCTCGGGCGAAACCGGAGCGGTTCTGAGTTCTGCGGCCTTCGAAGCGGCGCTGCCCGGCTATGGGAATTATCTCGTGACCATCTCGCTGGCATTGTTCGCCTTCACGACGATCCTCGGCTGGGCCTATTATGCCGAGAAGTGCTGGGAATACCTGATCGGAACCGTGAGCGCGATACCGTTTCGCATCGTGTGGACCGTCGCGGTGTTCTTCGGCGCCACCCTCAGCCTCGACTTTGCCTGGCTGGTGGCCGACACGCTGAACGCACTGATGGCTATCCCCAACCTTATCTCGTTGCTGCTCCTGTCCCCGGTCATCGCCCAACTGACGCGCGACTACTTTGCCGAAGAACGCGCCGTCACCGGAGTGCCGTCGCGCAGCCGGAGCTAGCTGGCCAAGCGTGCGTGCGGGAAGGTTCGCAGAGCGTTCCTGCACGCGCGCTGGTTTGCGATCTTAGGCGCTGAATCGCTCTAAAGCTCCATCACCTCCGCATCGCCGAAGGCCGCGGTCACCATGATTTCTACCCGCATGTCCGGGTCGCCGAGCTCGACGGCGCAGCAGCATCGAGTTGGCGGGTTCTGCGGTGCCACCCATTCCTTCCAGACCGCATCCATCGCGGCAAAATCGGCCATGCTGGTAATCCAGACTTCGGCGGTCAGCAGGCGTGACTTGTCCGTGCCTGCGCGTGCAAGCAACTCGTCGATTTTCGCCAGCGTTTCCCGCGTCTGGGTGGCGACGTCACCGGCATTGTCGGAAAACTGGCCGGAGAGGTAACAGACGCCGTTGTATTTCACGAGGCGGCTTCTGCGTGCGTTCACGTCAAAGCGTTCCACTTTCATGATCGGTTCTTCCCTTAGAGTACTTCCAGGAAAAGTGCGTATCGGCTTTCCGTCCGGAAGTGCGTCGTTCAAACTCTCTAGGCTTCCAGGCCCGCTTTGCGGCTCTCGATTGCCGAGACGATCTGGAAGCCGATACTGCGGAAGGGTTCGGGGGCGATCAGGCTGGCCGTTCCCATCGCGCCGCTGACCCTTGCCGGATCGCCGGTGCCGAGCATCAGCTCGGCGAGGTGCCGGCCGAGCATCGTGCCCTTTGCTATCCCGCTGCCATTACAGCCGCCGGACGCGAAAAGGCCGTCATCGAGCTTGCCCCACCACGGCGCGCCATTCATGGTGAACGCCGTCGCGCCGCCCCAGACATATTCCAGGTCCACATGGCCCAAACCCGGCCACCGCCGAACAAAGCGGTCGCGCAACTTCGCGGACGCCTCCTCCACGGGCACTTCGTGCTCGTGGGCATAAAGGGAGCGCACCATGAGACGGTCGCGCCCGATGCGCCGCAAAGTCGTCCCAAGCCGATGAGAGGGCAGGAGACCCCATGCCGGCGACTGGCCGAGATGGCCGAGGTCTGCCTCGGGGACCGGGCACGTCACCGCGGCATAGGTAAAGATCGTGGTCATGCGGAGCTTGAGATAGCCGAAACGCCGGATGAACCCGTTGTTTGCGAGAGCGACGCTTCGCGCGCGCACGACGCCGCCGTCGGTCAGGAGCTCCCAGCTCCCGCCGTTCCGCTTCAATCGTTGGACCGCCGTATTTTCGTAAAGGTCGATGTCGTCCGGCAGGGAGTCGGCAAGGCCGCGAATGAGGGCTGCCGGTTGCAGCAAATAGGTGTCGTTCAGATAAATGCCGAAGCGGTAATAATCCGATCCGATGCGCTCGGCTATTTCGTTCCGCCCCAGCACCGTGTGGCTTATTGCGTTGGCCTTCGCGACTTCGACGACCTGCCTCAGCGAGGCCTCCCCGGCTTCCGTCGCCGCAGCACGGATGGATCCGACTTTCTGCAGCTCGCATTCGATGCCGGCATCTGCAATCATGCCTTTGAGCCAGTCGAAGGATTCCCTCATCAGAGCCGTTTGACGCCGCGCTTTCTCGGCGCCGGCAAGGGTGGCGGTGCGAGGCAGCACTTCGGACCCGGTGAAACCGGAATTGCGGGCCGAAGATCCTTCTCCGACGGATGATGCCTCGAACACGGCGATGCTTGCCTGCGGATCGAGTTCACGGAGCCGGCGCGCGATCGCCAGGCCGGTGTAGCCGGCACCCACGATGGCATAATCGACGGTAAGGTCGCTCTGCAACGGCGAGCGGGGTGTACGCTTCGGGAGCATTGCGTTCCAGCCGCATGGGCTGGAATAGATCGGAAAAATCTCTTTGGACATAATGGGTTCATCACACAATGAATTGGGCTGCGGTTTCCCGCAGCCCGTGGATTGTTATTCCGTGAAATGAGTGAGTTCGGTCACCTGCGGCCCGAGCGACATCGAGCCCTTGAAATCGAAGCCCCAGTCGAGGTTCTTGCGCCGCGCCCACACACCTGCTGTCTCGGTTATCGGAACCCCGCAGACCGCCTCGATGATCAGCCGCTGTGCTTCGTGCCACAGCTCCAGCTGCTTTTCCGGATCGGTTTCGACACGGGCTGCCTCGATCTGCTTGTCCGCCACGTCGCAATGGCTGAAGTTCGTCACCGCAGCGGGCGATCCGATGGCGCTGTTCGAATGGAAGAACTGGCTGAGATAGACATCCGCTACCGGGAAGCGGGCTGCACCGTAGGTCACGAGCGGGCTCAGGTCCTGGCGGATCATCTGGTGCCAGGTGGCGTGCTCGACCGGCTGCAGCTCGAGATTGAAGCCTGCCTCTCGAAGCTGAGCCTGAAGGATCTGGTTCGAGGATTCATAGCTCGGCAGCTGGCTCGAGACCATCTTGACCGTGATGCCGTCCGGATGGCCTGCCTCGGCAAGCAGTGCCTTGGCCTTTTCCGCATCGAAGGCCACCAGGCCGTTGTCCTCGGTGTAGCCGAGATTGTTCGAGGGAATGACCGACTTTCCCACGCGGGTGAATTCGGTTCCGCGATAGGCGGCGACACGGCTCGGATCCACGGCGTAGGCCAAGGCACGACGGACCCGGATGTCGTCGAACGGCGCTTTCTTGGTGTTGATGTGCAGCACGGTCAATTCGGCTGGATCGAAGATGTCCACGGTGGTGCCGTCGACCGCCAGGGTGCGTTTCAGCCAATTCGGGTCGGCAAGCCCTGTGGCCGCGTCGACCTCACCGGCGAGGAACGCCAGATCGCGTGCAGCCGCAGCATTGAGGAAGCGATATGTCACCTTCGTCAATTTCGGCGCGCCGCGGAAATAATCCTTGTGGGCACTGAAATGCACGGCCACGCCGGGCTCGATCGAGTCGAGCTGGAACGGACCGAAACCGACCGGACGGCGCGAGAAGTTCTCCGCCCGTTCTTCGTAGGCCTTCTTGCTGACGATGAAGCCGCCGGCATAGTTCGCCAACGGACCCAGCACGCTCGGAATGGCGTTCTTCAGGGTGATGCGCACGGTATAGGGATCGACTGCCTCGATCTTGTCGAAGGAGGCGTAGTCGGTGGCGAAGGCCGAACGCTCGGGATCCGCTGCCTTCTGCAGGCTGAAGACGACGTCCTCGGCGGTCACTTCACCATAGTTGTGGTGGAACTGGACACCCTTGCGCAGTTTGAAGGTCCAGACCAGCTTGTCGGGGCTGGATTCCCAGCTTTCGGCAAGGTCCGGTTCGATCGAGGCGGGGTCGGTCGTGCCGGGAGCGAAGCGGACCAGGCCGCCGAATATCCAGGCGACCAGGGTGCGGTCAGTGGTGCTCGCCGAATAATGAGGATCGAGATTGCCGATGTCGGCTGCTGCCGCGCCGAGAGTGAGCTCCGTCTTTGCGGCCATTGCCGGCAAGGGAGCGAGCGCGCTGCCAGCCATAATCGCCGCCAGGACCAGAGCCCTCGGGAACTTGAATTGCATCATTGCGCTACCTCCTTGATTAGCATGATGTTGCGTTTGTTCAGATTGTATTGGCGAGGGTTCAGCACGGAGAAAAGCGGCCCAAAGCCATGGTCCAGAACCCCGTCGAGTGCCGGGAGAATGTCGTTCAGCCAGCCGGATTCGACGCTTGCCGCGCCGATCCTGCGGAATTTCTCCTTCACCTGTTCGCGCGACATCGGATTGGCGACGTCGCCGAGCGGGTGGAGGACGGTGGCGGTCTGCGGACCTTCGCCTTGATCGATGATCACGCGGCAGGGCGTGCCCCCGGGGAACGAGCCGGCAAAGTCCTCATGCGCGACCAGCTCGATGCGGCCGGCGAGATCGAGCACGTCCGGATCCTGCAACCGGTCCGGATCGACGGGTTGCAGGGCCGATGGTCCGTACAAGGCTGCCAGAGCGCAGCTGAAGTAGAAGCTGTATTGCCCCGCCTCGAGCGATTTCGGCGTGCGGGCGTTCGAAAGCCTCAGTCCCTGCGGGAACGTCTCGATCCGAAGGCTGCGGATCGCCTTGCCGGGCTGGCGCAATTGGAGAACCGCGTCGATTGCAGCGTGCATGTACCGGCAGCAGGCATAGGGTTTGAGATAACACTGCTGCAGCCACCAGCTTTGCCCGAGGCCGCCGGTGAGGATTTCGCGGTTGAAATGCGAGGGCCTGTCCAGAAGGTCGAGGGGGCCGGTCGCTCCGGCGCGTGCGCGATAGGCGCCGGTCAGCCCCGCCGTCACCGCCGGCGGGATCGCCTCCTTCACGGTAGTTCCCTGATATTTCGAGCTGCCGGTCGGAAAGCTTATGGGCCCCTCGGCGCCGGCAATGGCCATTGCATTTGCAAGCTGTCCGGCGGTCAAGCCGAGCAGTCGTCCGGCAGCAGCGGCAGCTCCGTAGCCAACCCAGCGGCCACTGCTGTAGGTGTCGATGGTCGAGGTGGGACGAGACGACGCCACGCGCAGCGCGACGTCGTAACCGAGTACGATCGCGCTCATGATCTGCTCGTCGCTCGAGCCCGACGCCTGCCCCACGGCCAAGGCCGCGGGGATGACGCCTGCTCCGGCGTGACCGGCGGCACCGCGGTGGCCGTCGTCGATGTCGAGGGCGCTGGCGGCCGCGGCATTGGCCATGGCCGCACCGGCAGGCGAAAGGTTGATGTCGGTCAGCCAGACTGCCGCCGGTCCGGCTCCGTACAGATCGACGGCGGCTTCGCGGGCGGCCGTCGCAAGAGGCGAGTGCAGGCCGGCGGCCGTCGCAGCCATCAGGTCGGCCAAGAGAAGCGACGCGGCTTCACGCGCCTGTCCGCCTATGTCTGCCGCCGGGCAACCGGCGACAAAGGCTGCAAGCTCTTCGATCGTGTGCAAGTCGGTAGTCCTTCTGCGTTGGAGGTCAGGTCGCACTGCGGATGAAGTGCCCTTCGGAGGCCATGGACCAGCGGGGGGCCGGGGCCTGGTATGCGAGAGGCTTGATGGGACTGCGCGGCTGGGTGACGGCCACGCCCTGGGGCGGGCGCCGGCCGCGCTGGTCGGGATGGGTGATCGGGATGGCCGAAAGCAGGCGCCTGGTATATTCGTGGCCCGGCCGGCCGATAACGTCCTCGGTCTTGCCGATCTCGACGATCTCGCCGAAATACATGACCGCCACGCGATCGCAGATCCGTTCTACCGCGGCCATATCGTGGCTGATGAACAGATAGGAGACGCCGAATTCCTTCTGCAGATCGATCATCAGGTCGATGATCTGGCCTTTGATCGCCACATCGAGCGCGGAGACCGCTTCGTCGGCGATGATGAGCTTCGGCGACATCGCCAGTGCGCGCGCGATGCAGATGCGCTGCCGTTGGCCGCCCGAGAATTCGTGCGGCAGGCTCGAGGCGCGCGCAGGGTCGAGGCCGACCCGCTCCATCAGCCATTGCATCTTCTCGAAGGCTTCGGCGCCCCTGGCGAGCCCATGGACCTGCATGGGCTCCATGATCGCAGAGCCGATCGTCTGCCGGGCATCGAGCGACCCGTAGGGATCCTGGAATATCATCTGCACGTCGCGCCGCATACGGGCGAGGCTCTGCGGGTCGTCATAGTCCACGCGCTGCCCGCACACCCGCACATCGCCGGAACCGATCGGTGCGAGGTTTATGACGGCCTTGCCGATCGTCGACTTGCCGGAGCCGGACTCCCCCACCAGACCGAGCGTTTCGCCTTTCGTTATGGCAAGCGATGCACGTTCGACCGCGTGAACCATTCCCGTCAGGCGACCGAAGAATCCACTGCGTACGGGAAAGCGCATGGTGAGGTCGGTAACGTCGAGTACAGGCGTTTCGCCGGTGATCGAGGCCGGCACGCCTTGCACCGGCTGAGCAGGAACGCTGATCTCGCTGAGTTTTCCCACGAGGCTGGGAGCGGCTTCTATCAGGCTGCGGGTATAGGCGTCCTTCGGATTGGAGAAGACCTCATGGACGGTGCCGCTCTCGATTTCGCGTCCCCGGCGCATGACCAGCACATTGTCGGCCAGCTCGGCGACGACGCCCATGTCGTGCGTGATGAACAGAACCGCAGCGCCGGTCTCACGCTGAAGGTCTTTCAGCAGGGCCAGCGTCTGAGCCTGAACCGTCACGTCGAGTGCGGTCGTCGGTTCGTCGGCGATGATCAGCGCGGGATCGCAGGCGAGAGCCATGGCGATCATCACGCGCTGCCGCATTCCGCCGGAGAAGGTGTGCGGGTACTGGTGCATGCGCGCTTCCGGGTCGGGGATACGCACCTTCCGCAGCATCTCCAGTACGGCTTCCCTCAGCGCCGCACCTTTGAGCCCCCTATGGATGCGGATCACCTCGGCGAGCTGGTCGCCCACGCGCTGGACTGGGTTCAGCGACGTCATCGGCTCCTGGAAGATCATGCTGATCCGTCCGCCGCGCACCTGCCGCATTTCCGGTTCGGCCAGTGTCAGGAGGTCACGATCATCAAGCGTGATCGAGCCTCCGGCTCGTGCGACGCGCTCGGGCAGGAGCCGCATGATGGCAAGCGAGGTAACCGATTTTCCGGAGCCGGATTCTCCGACCAGCGCGAGAGTGCTCCCCGCAGCGATGTCGAAGCTGAGATCATGAACAACCGTGGTGCGACCGAAGGAGACGCTGAGATTGCGGACCGAGATGACAGGCTTCTTCTCCATCACGAGGCATCCTTAAGGCGGGGGTCGATGGCATCGCGCAGGCCATCGCCGATCAGGTTGAAGGCAAGGACCAGAAGCAGGATCGCCAAGCTGGGGACGAGTGCGAGATGGAAAGAGCTCAGTATGTTGTCGAACCCGTCGCGCACCATGCCGCCCCAGGTCGGCGTCGGCGGCGCCAGCCCCAGACCGATGAACGCCAAAGACGCTTCGGTGCGCACGGCAGTGGCCATCCACAGCGAGGCCATGACCATCACCTCGGGAAGGATCGCCGGCATGATGTGCCTGAAGAGAATTCTCGGGCCCGAGAACCCCATTGCCTGGCACGCCTGCACATATTCGCGGTCGCGCTGTGTGATGACGCCGGCACGGGCGATGCGTGCGAAAGCGGGCGTTGCCGTGAATGCGATCGCGATGATGATGTTGGTCAGCGTGGCGCCCATCAACGCCACGAGCGCGAGGCCGAGAATGAGCGAGGGAAAAGCCAGCACCACATCCATGATCTGCATGAAGACGATGTCTATGCGGCCGCCGACATAGCCGGCGATCATGCCGATCAACGTGCCGACGATCAGCGCCGTCAGGATGGCGAAGAACCCGATGGTCAGCGAGTATCGTGCTCCGTAGAGGATCCGCGACCAGATGTCTCGACCGAACTGGTCAGCGCCCAGCCAGAAGTTTGCGCCGGGCTCGGCCAGCTGGTCCATGATGTTCTGACTTGCAGGATCGTGCGTCGCCAGCTGCGGCGCGAAGATCGCGGCCAGGACCAGCGCCAGAACGATGAGCATGCCGATCCAGGTCGATGCGTTCAATTGTGCGGCAAAATCACGAAAGGCGCTTCTGCGGCTGATCGGCCGTGAGGGTGTGATGCTGGCGTCGGTCATTTGTACTGCACCCTCGGATCGAGAAAGCCATAGGTCAGGTCGGTCAGCAGGTTCACGACGACGACCATCAGCGTGTAGATGACGATCATGCCTTGAAGCAGTGTGTAGTCCCGCTGCGTGAGTGCCGTGAGGATCAGCTTGCCCAGGCCGGGGCGCGAAAACACGATCTCAGTCAGAACCGAATTGCCGATCAGAATGCCAAGGTAGAGCCCGACGACCGTGGTGATCGGGATCATGCAGTTTCCGAGAGCATGCCTCCAGATCACGGCGGCGGGGGTGGCACCCTTTGCGCGTGCCGTGCGCACGAAATCCTGATTGAGCACCTCCAGCATCGCCGAGCGGGTCACGCGGGTGATGTAGGCCATCATGATCAGTGCAAGCGCCAGTGTAGGCAGCGCCATTTGCCGAAGCCGGTCGGCTATCGTTTCACCGCTGCCTGCGCTGATGACGGGAAACCAGCGGAACTGGATCGCAAAAACCATCAGCAGTACGATTGCCGCGACAAAGGCCGGAAGCGAAAGGCCGAGCAGTGAAATGAACCGCAGAAGGTAGTCCGGGAGGCGATTGCGCCTTACGGCAGCCCAGACGCCGGCGGGAACGCCCAGCACCACGCCTAAGGCGAGTGCCGCGATAGTCAGCTCCATCGTATAGGGCAGAACTGCGAGGATTTCTTCCGAAACCGGCCGGCCGGTCACCATCGACTTGCCGAGGTCGCCCTGCACCGCTTGCAGGAGAAACTGGCCGTATTGCACGAGGACGGGCTGGTCGAGGCCGAGCCGGGCATGCAGGGCAGCGATGCTGGCCGGACTCGCCTGGTCTCCGAGAATGACGAGAGCCGGGTCCCCCGGCAGAACCCTGACGATCAGAAAAACCAGGGTAAGCACGCTGAACAGGGTCAGGATCGCGAACCCCAGGCGCTTGATCAGAAATGGCAGCATACACTCGCCCTTTGTCAGACCCCGGGCAGGATGGAGGCGCCTGACAAAGCATACCCGGCCGACGCCTGCGCCGACGATCGGGCGCAGGAAACCGGTGAGCGACAGCCTCCTCTCCTGTCCGGAAAACTCCGTTTCCTTGGTGGTCACGATGCTGGCAATCGTCCATCATGTCAAACAAATTCCTTTAATCGAGACGAAAACGCCTGTATCGTTCCGATTATAGGAATATAATGAAAGTAACATCATGTCTGGAAGCGTCGCCTCCTCCCTCAACGCCGAGAGGGCACTGGAGATACTGATCGTCCTCGGGGATGCAGGGCCGGACGGCTTGAGTCTGGCCGAAATTGCCCGAAGGACGGGGAGCGCGAAGTCGGCCGCCCACCGCAGTGTCGCCGCGCTGCTGCAGAAAGGCTTTGCCGAGGCGGCGGGGCGCTACGGGCACTACCGGCTGGGCCCGGCCATCCATATGCTCGCCAAACGGCAGGAGCGGTTGGAGTCCCAGATCCAACTGATCCGGCCCGGCATGACCGAATTCGCGCGGCGCACCGGGTTCACTGTCTACCTGATGGTGCAGGCAGGCGTGGATGCCGTTTGCGCCGAAATGGTCAGCCGATCCACGCGCAGGCAGTTCACGATGGGCGTGGGCGCGCGCGTGCCCATGGGCGTTGCCGCGGGAAGCGTGGCCTTGCTTTCGATGCTGCCCGAGGACAATGCGGCACAGATCATCGAAGCGAATTCCGAGCGCTATGCAACGCACCCGGCGCTGCGACACGTCGATGCCGGTGTCGTGACGAAACTGGTAAGCGAGGCGCGCGGTCGCGGCTATGCGGTCAATATGGGCTATTATTTGCCCGGCGAGGGCGGCATCGGCCTACCGGTCCCGCGACGTGGCCAATACGAAGTGAATGTTGCGGTTTCATTCAATGCGCCGCTGGAGCTGATGAACGATGTCTGGATCGCGGAGATAGTAGAGAACCTGCGGGAGTGTCTCGGCGGTACGCTGCTGTAGTCGTGAGCCGCAGGGTACTTTTTCGGTATAGTTCCATCTTACTTTAAATGAAAAGCCGCAGGCGGCCGTGCTCGCCGGAAGGGCAACCCGTGTCCTTGTGGACGAGCCCCCGGGCTGATCCTGTCCGACCCGGGGTCTCGTGAATTCAATGTGTTGCGGTGAGCGCCGCGCCTTCGCTCTTGTCGTGGACGGCGAAGCGGTCGAGCATATGAGCGCTGGCCTCGTTGAGGCCGATCACCTCGACGGTTACGCCGTGGCGGCGATATTTAAGCACCACCTTGTCCAGTGCGCCGACTGCGGTGATGTCCCACAGATGCGCCTCGCCGACGTCGATGACGACCTTTTCCAACGGCTCGGCGAAGTCGAAGGCGCCGATGAAACCCTCGGTCGAGGCGAAGAAGATCTGGCCGTCGACATGGTAGGTGCGTACCGTGCCGCTCTCGTCGAGCATCGAGCGGACATGGAAGAGGCGGGCGACCTTTCCGGCGAAGAACACCCCCGACAGAAGCACCCCGACCAGAACGCCCTTTGCGAGATCATGGGTGCCGACCGTGGTGACGACGGTTGCCAGCATCACGACGGAGGAGGGCAGGGGATTGCGGCGCAGGTCGAGGATGGAGCGCCACGAGAAGGTGCCGACCGAGACCATGATCATGACAGCCACGAGTGCGGCCATCGGAATGATGCGGACGAGGTCGTCGAGGACGAGGATAAGGAAGAGAAGGAAGGCGCCGGCGACAAAGGTCGAGAGCCGCCCGCGCCCGCCGGAGGTGACGTTGATCACCGACTGGCCGATCATGGCGCAGCCGCCCATCCCGCCTATGAGACCGGAGGCGATGTTGCTGGCGCCCTGGCCGATGCATTCCTGGCTCTTGTTGCTCGTCGTGTCCGTCATGTCGTCGACGATCTGAGCGGTCAGAAGGGATTCGAGCAGCCCGACGGCGGCAAGCGCCACGGAATAGGGGAAGATGATCTGCAGCGTTTCGAAGGTGAGCGGCACCTGCGGCAGCGCGAAGATCGGCAGGGTCGACGGCAGTTCGCCGAGATCGCCGACCGTGCGGATGTCCATGCCGGTCCATAGGGCCACCGCGGTCAGAACGGCAATGGCGACGAGCGGCGAGGGAACCGCCCTGGTGACGTAAGGAAACAGGTAAATGATCGCGAGCCCCGCCGCGATCATCGCATAGGTCACGTGCGGCACGCCGATGAGTTCCGGAAGCTGCGCCATGAAGATCAGAATCGCAAGCGCATTGACGAAGCCGGTGATAACCGAACGGGAGACGAAGCGCATCACCCGGCCGAGCTTCAGGAAGCCGGCTGCGATCTGGATGAGCCCCATCAGCAGGGTGGCGGCAAAGAGATATTGGAGGCCGTGATCCCTGACGAGCGTCACCATCAGGACGGCGGTGGCGGCCGTTGCCGCCGAGATCATCCCCGGCCGGCCGCCGGTAAAGGCGGAGACGCAGGCGATGGCGAAGGAGGCGAAGAGGCCGACCTTCGGATCGACGCCGGCGATGACCGAGAAGCCGATGGCCTCCGGGATCAGTGCAAGCGCCACGACGATGCCCGATAGGACGTCGGCGCGGATATTGGAGAACCATTCGCGTTTATAGCTGGCAAGTGTCAGTTTCATGATTTTCTTCGCAAGAGTAGCACACCAGGCCGGCGGGAGGCCGGCTCGTCATGGTTTGATGCTGTTGCGTTGTCTGGCGGATCGGCGGCCAGAAGAGCCACCCGGGGTTTCACCGGGTCCGGGGTGAGTACCGGCTTTATACGGACCGGCTGCTGCCGATGCAATGATGAATTGTGCGCTGCCGCAATTCCGGCGGCAGCGCGATGTTTCGCAATCTCAGCCGCTGACGGTGGCGGGCTCGCCGCACACCGTTTCGCGGCGGTCGAGAACGCCGCTCCAAAGCGTGAGCAGGAGCGCGCCCGAAACGAGAATGGCACCGACCCATGGCGTGGCAGCGAGGCCGAGCGGAGAGGCGACCACCAAGCCGCCGAGCCACGCGCCGAGCGCGATACCCAGATTGAAGGCGGCGATGTTCAGCGCCGAGGCGACGTCGACGGCACCGGGCCGGTGCTCCTTGGCAAGCTGAACCACGTAGAGCTGCAGACCCGGTACGTTTGCGAAGGACAGGAAGCCGAGCGCGGCGAGCGTCACGAGCGTCAGCACCGGCGAGATGGCGGTGAACGAGAAGATCACCAGCACCAGCGCCTGGAGCAGGAAGAGCCCGACGAGCGCCTTGACCGGATTGGTGTTGGCGATCCGCCCGCCGGCGATGTTGCCGATGGCAATGGCGACGCCGTAGAGCACGAGGATCAGGCTGACGCTCTGTTCGGAAAAGCCGGTGACCTCTTGCAGGATCGGCGCCAGGAAGGTGAAGGCGACGAAGGTGCCGCCATAGCCGAGCGCCGTCATGGCGAAGACGATGAGCAGACGGCCGGAACCGAGCACCCGCACTTGATCGAGAAGGCTCGCCGGCGCGGCTTTGGTGAGCGTGCCCGGAAGGAGGGCGGCGATGCCGGCAAAGGCGACGACACCGAGCGCCGCAACGCCCCAGAACGTCGCCCGCCACCCGAAGATTTGGCCGATATAGGTGCCGATAGGAACGCCGGTGACGATCGCGACCGTCAATCCCATGAACATCATGGCTATCGCGGAAGCGCGGCGGTTCTCCGGTACGAGATCGGCGGCGATCGTCGAGCCGACCGAGAAGAAGACGCCGTGGGCGAAGGCCGAAAGCACCCGTGCGACGAGCAGCACTTCATAGTTCGGTGCGAGCGCCGCGGCCGTGTTCCCGGCAATGAAGAGCGCCATCAGCCCGAGAAGCAGCGGCTTGCGTTCGATCCGCCCGGTCAGCGCCGTCAGGACCGGCGCGCCGAAGGTGACGCCAAGCGCGTAGACGCTGACGATGAGGCCGGCAAGCGGCAGCGTAATTGCGAGGTCGGTCGCGACCGTCGGCAGCAGACCGACGATCACGAATTCGGTGGTTCCAATCGCATAGGCCGCGATCGTCAATGCAAAGATGGCCAAAGGCATGGCAAATCCTTTCCGCCCGCCATTCGCGGTCGCGAAGCGGGACTCGAAGACGTTGGCGATGGTTGACGTTTCGCAGTGCAATATGCTGCAGCCGCCCGGCCGCGAGAAGCACCTCGCCAGTCGCAATGCCTGTGAATGAAATTCACGAATGGTTGCCGGTTTTCCCCGAAGTGACTCTCGTCGCTGTCAAACGGTGCGACGAGGCCGGGCGAAACAGTCGTCCGACCTGCCGGCCGCTTTCCCTGCAGGCGGTGCGAGGGGAAAAGCGGCCGGCGGACGAGAACTGGATGAGGTCCCGGGAACCAGGGCCTACTGGTTGGCCGTGGCGTAGTCCTGCATGTTCTGCGGCGTCACCAGTTCGAAGGGAACCCAGATCTGCCGTTCGGTCTTCTGGCCGCGCGAAAGGGCGACGGCGGCGTCCATGGCGGCAGCCCCTTGGGCGATCGCATTCTGAAAGACGGTGACGTCCAGATCGCCGGCAGCCATGGCGGCCAGGCCGTCCGGCGTTGCGTCAATGCCCCCTACGACGACCTTGGACATGTCGACGCCCGCCGCCTTCATGGCCTGGATAGCGCCGATGGCCATCTCGTCGTTATTGGCGATCACGGCGTCGAACTCCCGTCCGGTCGAAAGCCAGTTGGTCATGATGTTGGCGGCTTCGAGACGATCCCAATTGGCGCTCTGCTCCTCGATGACGCTCATGCCCTTGCACTCGTCCGTGGCGATCACGTCATGGATGTCCTTCGTTCGGACGAGCGAGGAGTGATTGTTGAGCGGTCCCATGAGGACATAGGCCGCGCCCTTGCCACCGAGCAGCCGGCACACTTCCTTCGTTTCCAGCGTGCCGGAATCGACCTCGTTGGAGCCGACGAAAGCAGCCGTTTCGGGTAGCTTGTCGACAGCGGCCGGCGGGTGGTTCGCGTAGACGATCGGGATGCCCGCGTCGCTCGCCATCTTGGTCAGCGCAGGTGTGCTGTCCCCATCGACGGCGATGACGATGATCGCGTCGACGCCGGAGGAGACGAAGTTCTGCACCTGATCGAGCTGCCGGCTCGGATCGTTCTGCGCATCCTCGACCTGGACGGTGATGCCGTCGAGCTTGGCGGCCTGGTCCTGCATGCCGTCGCGCAGGATGGTCAGGAATGCGCTGTCGGAGCGGGCGATGGTGATGCCGATGTTTTCGGCGTTGGCCGCGCTGGCGAAGAGAGCCAGTGCGGCAGCGGACAATATGCGTTTCATGAAAAGTACCTCCCTCGGGCGACTGCGAAGCCGGGAGGAAATGGAATACGAATTCTGAAGAAAATCAAGATGAAATGTACATTTCATTCGGGTGCAATCGACGAGCCGTTCGCCGACCGCCGGCCGCTCTAGAGGAACGGCTTGCCGCCGGTCACGGCGATCGTCGCACCGGACACGTAGCTCGACATGGGGTCTGCGAGCATGACATAGGCCGAGGCGAGCTCCACGGGCTGCCCCGGACGCTTCATCGGCACCTGCTTGCCGAAATTCGTGACCGTATCCTCGGGCATGGTGGAGGGAATAAGCGGCGTCCAGATCGGTCCCGGAGCCACGACGTTCACCCTTATTCCCCGCTCGGCCAGCATCTGAGCGAGACCGGCACTGAAATTGTGAATCGCGCCCTTGGTGGTCGCATAGGCAAGCAGGATCGGATTGGGAGCATCGGCATTGATGGAGGCGGTGTTGATGATGGCGCTGCCCTTCTTCATGTGCGGCACCGCTGCCTTGGTCAGGTAGAACATCGCGTGCATGTTGACTCGGAACGTCAGCTCCCATTCCTCGTCGCTGATGTCTTCGATGTTCTTGAAGGTCGCCTGTTGGGCCGCATTGTTGACGAGGATGTCGATGCCGCCGAGCTCCCGAACGGCCGTTTCGACAATCCTGCGGCACTGGTCGGACGACTGGATGTCGCCGGCGGCAAGCACGGCCTTGCGGCCTGCTTCCTCCACCAAAGCCTTGGTGGCCATCGCGTCGTCATGCTCGTTCAGATAGCTGATGAGAACGTCCGCTCCCTCGCGCGCATAAGCGACCGCCACGGCCCTGCCGATGCCGCTGTCCCCGCCGGTGATGATGGCTCTCTTGTCCTTCAGGCGTCCGGAACCCTGGTAGGAGTTTTCCCCGTGATCGGGCAGCGGCTGCATCCGATCGGTGGTGCCGGGCATTTCCTGGGTTTGGCGGGGAAAGGGAGGGTGCGGAAATTTTTCCATGGTCACGAACTCCTTCGCAAGGCTCCTTCTGGATTGGCGATCGGCATCGCTGCGCTGCCTCCGGCGAGTACGCGACCCTAACTCGGGCAGATTGGCTTTGTTCCGGGCCATGGCGGCCTTGAGAGGACCGCCGATGGAACTTCGCCTACGGCTTCACGTTGCCCTCCTGACCCAATGAAACAGCAGGAGAGTAAGATGGAGAGAGCCAAGCGCCCATCCGCGGCCCCCCTTGATGTGAAGACCGTGCAACCGCCTGTCGAGAATGACAGCGACCTGCGCCCGGAGGCCGACAAACCCCCGATCGAACCGGACGAGATCCCGAACGCCAAGGCCGCGCGGGAGGCGGCGCGTTTGAAGAGGGATGAATACATCGTCAAGTCCGACCTGGAGGATGCCGACCAGCGCAATCCCCTGCCCGACATGAAAGACCAGGAATGAGTGCGATCCGGATGCATAGTGGTCGGTTCGCCTTGCAGCTTGATGGAGAATGACGATGAAAACGCCAAAGGAAGGTGCGCCCGGCACCACCGAGCAGTCGCCGCGGTGGGAAGGACCGAAGGAGACGCGCCCGAGAGGATATCTCCCCGCCAAGGATGATCCGGAACGCGATCGGGACGCCGTCGGCGAGAACCTGAAGGATCCGCATCGCGGCAAGGTTTCGGACGCCGGCAAGACGAAGCGTTAAAGGGCCGGCGCTGCCGGAACATCTTCGCTCCCTCGCGGTTCCACAGGCGGCGGGGGCATGCTTGTAATGTGGTTGCGGCCGGCGTGCGGACGGCAGATGGAGGAGCGATATGTTGAATTCTCTCGAAGATGCAGTGGTCGTCATCACCGGGGCGTCGTCGGGGGTTGGACAGGCCACCGCCGAGGCCTTTGCCCGGCGCGGGTCGAAGCTGGTGCTTGCGGCGCGCGATGCGGCCGCGCTTCACGAGGTCGCCAGAACCTGCCGTAAACTCGGAGCGGAGGTTCTCGTGGCCCCCACCGACGTGACGGACGCCGATGCGGTCAAGGACCTGGCCAGGAAGGCGATCAGCTTCGGCAAGATAGACGTCTGGTTCAGCAATGTCGGCGTCGGCGCCGTCGGCCGCTTCGAGGAAACGCCGATCGAAGCGCATGAACAGGTCATCCGCACCAACCTGATCGGCCATCTCAACGACGCGCACGCGGCGATCCCGATCTTCCGCAAACAGGGGCATGGTATTTTCATCAATATGATCTCGCTCGGCGGCTTCGCCTCTGCACCCTTTGCCGCGGCCTACAGCGCCAGCAAATTCGGCCTGAGGGGCTTTTCGGAAGCTCTGCGGGCGGAGCTTGCGGACGAGCGCGACATTCACATCTGCGACGTCTATCCGACCTTCATGGACACACCCGGGGTCAAGCACGGCGCCAATTACACCGGTCGCAGGCTGAGCGTTCCTCCGCCGGTCTACAATGCGCGCCGCGCTGCCCGGGCGATCGTGCGCCTGGCGGAGCGCCCCCGCAATTCGCTGACCGTCGGCCTCGTCGCCGACCTGACGCGGTTCGCGCATTTCGTCGCGCCGAACATGACCCCGCGGCTCATGGCGAAGCTGACATCGCGTTATCTGAGCCGCGCGCCGCGCGTGGCGAGGAGCCATGGCAATCTGTTCAGGGCACCGGCCGAGCCAGGGGGCATCGACGGCGGGCTGCGCTCCTCCCGCCGCGTCCCGGTCGCAACGACGGCGGCTGTCTGCGTGCTGGGCATTGCCGTCGCCGCGCTTGTCCTCGGCAAGCCGCGCGCGACGGTCGGCCGAAGCCGCTCCGGCGTCGCGCGTCTCTTCAGGCGCGCTTAGGCGGCACAGGATCGTTGACTTTCGCGCCATTCGCAGTGAAGATCGCGACATACTAATATAAATTTTCACTTCCGCGATCGCGCGAAGGCAGAGTTGCGCATGGCGATCACGCAGCCGACCCGGAATGACGCGCCTGTGCGCGCTCACCGCCCCGCTAAGGAATTTGCGGGGGGCGCGCGCGAGTGGCTGTTGCGCACCGATCCGGAACGCCTGATCTGCCTCGGTCGCGTGATCACGGCCGCTTTCGCAATTCTGGCGATCTATCTCGATCCCACTCGGCCGAACTCGCTTCTATACGAGTCTCGCGTCGTTCTTTGCCTCTACCTTCTCCTCGCAACTGCGCTGGTGATCTTTCCGCTGCGGTACTCGTTCGTCAGTCCGGTGCACCTCTTGATCCATGGTATCGACGCGGCGGTCGTCGGCTGGCTGACGTTCCTGACGAACGAACTGGTGAGCCCGTTCTTTTCGATTCTTCCGTTCGTCATCCTGGCGATGACGATGCGCTGGGGTTTGAAGGGTGCAGCGCTCGGAGCACTGATCGCCCTTCTCGTCCAGCTCGTGGTCGGCCTTCCCGACCTTCTCGACGGCGACGCGGAACTCAACGTCTTCATCATGCGGTCCACCTATTTCGTGCTCATCGCGGCGACGCTCGGCTATTTCGGAGCCTATCGCGAACGAAGCCGGCAGCGCCTGGCGCAACTCGCGCAGTGGCCGCCGGGCGCAATCGGCGAGGACCGGGTGTCCTGGCTGAGTATCCTGTTGGAACATGCTTCCGGCGTTCTCGGCGATGCGCATCTGCTCGTCATCTGGCGTGAGCAGGAATTCGAATCGGGATGCGTCGCATACTGGGCTAACGGCACGCTCCAATTGGCCGATCTCAGGGACACCGACTTCTGGCGTCGTCACGATCCCGATCACTACGACGGACGCGATCGCAAGAGCGGCGAGGCGCTGAATGGCCTGTTCGCCGATCTGCCCCAGATCCGCGCAAACACCGACCAATCGGACCGCAAGGTATTTTCCGCCGCCTTCTCCAGTGTTCGATATCGCGGCTGCGTTTTCGTGGTCAGCTTCGCCAACGCCGCCGACGACACGAAAGATCTGTCCCAGATCATCGCCACCCGCGTCGGGACGGAGCTCGAGCGTGTCGCTCTTATCCAGGCCGCCCGTTCCGAGGGGCGCATGCGCCTTGCCCGCGATCTGCATGACAGCGTGCTTCAGAACCTCACTGCGGCGCGTCTCAAACTGAAACTGATCGGAGAAGGAATTCCGGATGGTGCAAAGACGCAGCTGACGGAGGTGGGCTCGCTCATCCTCGAACAGCAGCAATGCGTCCGCAAATTCGTGGATGAGAACCGACCGGGAGAGGAAGGTAATCTCGCCAGGCTCGAGCAGGCACTTCCGGAATTTCTCGACCTGTTGAGAACGCAGTGGAATTGCGCAATCGACGTGTCACACGGCCCCGCGCCGCTCGTGGTGCCCAAATGGATGCTTTACGAGATAATGCAGTTGATCTCCGAAGCCGCGAGCAATGCGGTGCGCCACGGACGAGCGACGCTGTTGCGGATAGCTTTCGTCAGGAGCGCGGAGCTCCTGAACCTGGAGATCATCGATAACGGCACGGGAATATCGGGTGAACTCGAGATGAAGCCCCTCTCGCTGTCGCAGCGGGTGGCGGAGCTTGGCGGAAAGCTCGCGGTCTGCCGGAATTCTCCTGGCCTAGGGCTCAAGATCGCGCTGCCGCTGAAGCTGGAGGTCAGGTGATGCATTCGGTGCTGCTCGTCGACGATCACCCGTTGCTCCTGCGGGGATTGCAGGACATCATCGCCGCAGCGCCGGACTTCGACGTCGTCGGCGCAACGGCAAGCGGCGTCGAAGCGATTTCGCTCATATCCCGCCTCCAGCCGGACATTGCCGTCCTCGACGTGGCCATGCCCGGCATGGGCGGATTGGAAATTCTGAGGGCGATCCGCGGCACGCGGCGTCTGACGAGGGTGATCTTCCTGACTGCGACAATCAGCGGCCCGCAGGTCGCGGAAGCGCTGAAGATGGGGCTTTCCGGCCTTCTCCTGAAGGAATATGCCCCCGAAGCGCTGCTCGACTGCATGCGGCAGGTCGCCATGGGCGGGAAGTGGCTGCCGGCCGATCTGCTGGCAAATGCGTCTCAGGTCGGTAACGACGCGACGCTGGAGAGGTTCAGTCTGCTTACGCCACGCGAACGCGAGATCGCAGCGCTGATCTGCGGTGGTCTCTCCAACCGCATGATCGCGGCGAGACTCGGAACCTCCGAAGGTACGGTGGGGATCCACCTGCACAACATCTTCCGCAAATTGGACATCAGCAATCGCGCCACGCTTGCTGCGCTTCATGTGCAGTATACCAATCCCTTGAGATCTTGAGCCGCTCGACGTCGAAAAAAAACGGAGGCATTTGAGCCTCCGAGCTGGCATGGAGCTTGTTACGCGTCGGTGTAGGTCAACCGCCGCTATCCTGTTTTCCTTTGTCGCCCTTCTTGTGGCCGATATCGCGGCTGTCTGCAAAGGCCTTGTCGGAAGATCCGTCAAATACAGTGATCGAGACAAGCGGGAGCACCAGCAGGATGGATACTCCCAGCGCGCATACGGAAACAATTCTCCTACGTGTAAGCATAGGTAGCCCCTGCCTCTAAAAGGTAAAGATTTCTTGTTGCGATGCTCTTGGCGTGTAGTCGACACGACTCCACCGAACGCATGATCGCATCAGATCATCGGAGATGAAATATAGGGAACGCTATAGCGCCGGTTCGCGCGCCGTGCGCCCCGCTTCTACTATAGGGTTTCCTATATATTCAGCTCCGATCGGTGGTGGCAGTATTCCTGAGGACAAGCGCGCGAGCGGACGAAGGAAAATTGAACGATGAATTTCAAGGAACCGAGCAACCCCGCCGCAACCAGCGAAGGGGATCGCCGCGAATTTCTAAAAAGCTGCGGCCGCTTCGCGGTTTCGACGCCGCCGCTGGTAACGATGCTTCTGTCTACGAGCCTCACCTCCAACGCCATCGCCAAGTCGGGAGCGGGCGGCGGCAGGATCAGAGACCGCAACCGGGCCGCACCCCGGGAGGACGGGATGAAGCCGCGACGAGTGCGTGACGGGCACAAGCTATAGTGGCCCGCTTCGTTCGGCACCGCGGTGAGAGAGATCCGAACGTCTTGTAACCACGAGGGGTCCCCTGGCCGCCCGGCCGGGGGGTATTTCACACGCGCGCGTTGACCTTAGCTGGGTCTCGTCGGGAGCCTTCAGGGGGAATTTCCATGGCAGTCATCAACGGCACATCCGGAAACAATATTCTCATAGGCACGGACTTGGACGACACGATCAGCGGCCTTGCCGGTGACGATGTCATTCAGGGGCTGGGAGGCGCGGACATCATCAACGGAGGCGGGGGGATCGACACGGCCGACTATCGTGAGAAGACCGCAGGGATCACCGTCACGCTCAACGGAACCAACAATGCCGTCGTGACGGTCGGCGGCACTGCCGAGGACATCCTGCGGGCGATCGAAAACGTCTATGGCGGTTCGGGTGACGACGTCATCACCGGCGACGGGCAGAACAACCTGTTCCGAGGCGGCGGCGGCAACGACGTCCTCGACGGAGGCGCCGGGAACGATACGGCCGACTATACCGACAAGACCCAGTCCGTTGTCGTCACCTTGATGGGGGCGACACCCGCCACCGTCTTCGTGAACGGTATCGCCGAGGACACGATCAGCAACTTCGAAAACGTCTATGGCGGCTCGGGCAACGACATCCTCACCGGCGACGACCGAAGCAATATCCTGCGCGGCGAAGCAGGCGACGACATTCTCAACGGCGGTGCCGACGACGACTCGCTGTCCGGCGGTGCCGGCAACGACACGGCCGACGGTGGCACCGGGATCGATACCTTCGATCTCCGCGAAAAGACCTCTTCAGTCGTCGTACAGCTCAGCGGCGCGAGCGCGGCTACAGTCTTCGTCGGCGGCGTCGCCGAGGACACGATCCGCAATGTCGAGAACATCGTCGGAGGGACGGCGGACGACACGCTCACCGGCGATGCGGCGGCAAACAAGCTCTCGGGTGCGCGCGGCAACGACTGGCTCAAGGGAGGAGGCGGCGCAGACACCCTTGACGGCGGCGAAGACAGCGACACCGCCGACTACAGCGACAAGGCGGCGGCGATCGCCGTGTCGCTGAACGGCGGCAACCCTGTTACCGTAACGGTTGGAGGTGTTGCCGAGGATCTGATCGCGAAGATCGAGAACATCGTCGGCGGCTCGGGTGGCGACACGATCATCGGCGATGCAGCCGCCAATACGTTTCGCGGAGGCCTCGGTGCCGACGTGCTGGACGGCGGAGCCGGCAGCGACACCGCAGACTTCAGCGATAAGGCGCAATCGGTCGTGCTGGCCCTCAACGGGGCGGCCGATGCCGTTGCAACCGTCGGCGGGACGGCCGAGGATACGGTTCGCAACATCGAGAACATCAACGGCGGATCCGGCAACGACCAGCTCACCGGTGACGCCGCCGCGAATACGTTCCGCGGCGGCATTGGCGCCGATCTTCTGGACGGAGGTGCCGGCAGCGACACGGCCGACTACAGTGACAAGACGGCATCGCTGGTCGTAGCACTGGCCGGGTCGAACCCGGCGACGGTCTTCGTCGGCGGCGTCGCGGAGGACACTCTGCGCGACATCGAGAACGTCATCGGCGGCTCGGGCAATGACGTGTTCGCAGGCGACGGGCTCCAGAACTTCTTCGACGGCGGGGCGGGCAACGACACGGTCGACTACTCGGCTTCAGCCAAGGGGATCGCGGTGACGCTCAACGGCGCCAACGATGCGAAGGTGATCGTTGGCAGCGCTTCCGAAGATACGCTGCGTAACATCGAAAATGTCACCGGCAGCGCCTTTGCGGATGTGATCACCGGCGACGCACAGGCGAACACTCTCCTGGGCGGCAGCGGCGGCGACCTTCTCAAGGGCGCGGGCGGGCAGGACGTCATCGACGGGGGTGCCGGATCCGATACCGCCGACTTCAGCGACAAGACGGCAGGTGTCGTTCTGGCGCTGGCGGGCGCGTCGAACGCGATTGCGACGGTCGGCGGGCTGGCCGAGGATACGGTCCGCAACATCGAAAGCATCTTCGGCGGCGCCGGCGCTGACGTGCTGACCGGCGACGGCAACAGCAATACGATCCGCGGCGGTGCGGGCGCCGACCGTCTGGACGGTGGCACCGGTGTGGACACGGTCGATTATCGCGACAAAACCAAGTCGGTTGCCGTTACTCTCGATGGGGCCAACCCCGTGACCGTCAAGGTGGGCGGCGTGATCGAGGATACGATCAGCAATTTCGAGAACATCTCCGGCGGTTCCGCCGGCGACACGCTCACCGGAGACAGCCTGGCCAACGTGCTGGTCGGCAATGACGGCGCCGACACGCTGAGAGGGGGTCTCGGCAAAGACGTGCTGGACGGCGGCAATGGCGTCGACACCGCGGATTACCTGGAGAAAACCGATGCGATTTCCGTCACGCTGAACGGTGCGGCGAGTGCGGCCGTTCTCGTCGGCGGCACAGCCGAAGACACCATCCGCGGTGTGGAGAACATTCTCTCGGGTTCCGGTGACGACACGCTTGTCGGCGACGCCGCGAGCAATATGTTCCGGGGAGCTCTCGGCGCCGATCTCATAGACGGCGGCGCGGGCGTGGATACTGCCGATTACCGTGAGAAGACGGCGTCTGTCGAGGTGGCGCTTTTGGGAGCCGGCGACAGCTTCGTCTTCGTCGGCGGCGTCGCCGAAGACACGATCCGCAATATCGAGAATGTGTTCGGGGGCAGGGGCAACGATACGCTCACGGGCGATGGCTTCGCCAACACCCTCAACGGCAATGACGGCAAGGACGTCCTTACGGGCGGAGGCGGAGCGGACATTCTCGACGGCGGGGCGGCTTCCGATACGGCGAGCTACCGCGACAAGAGCGCATCCGTCTCCGTCGCACTCGACGGCGCCAGCTATACGACCGTCACGGTCGGGGGCGTGGCCGAGGACACGATCCGCAACATCGATAACATCTGGGGCGGGACCGGCAATGACAGCCTGAGCGGCGACGCGAACGCGAACCTTCTTTCGGGCGGCGGCGGAAGCGACACCCTCTTCGGTGGTGCGGGCGCGGACATTTTCCAGTTCGACTTCGCTCTCGGGGCCGGGAATGTCGACACGGTCGTGGATTTCACCGCCGGAGACAGGCTCTTCCTCTCGAAGAGTGTCTTCACCACGCTGAGTGGCGGGACGCTGGCGGCGACGCAGTTTTACGCTGCGGCCGGTGCAACCGATGCCCAGAACGTGAACCAGAAAATCATCTACGACACGACGAGCGGTGCGCTCTACTACGACGCCGATGGCAGCCTTTCCGGCCATGCGGCCGTGCAGTTCGCCGTGCTTTCGACGCAACCGGGTCTGAAGGCGGGCGATTTCGTGCTCGTCGTGTGATCTGCCGGCTCCAGGGAACACCCGCCTAGGCTCCGTGTTTGGAAGAATGTGAAAGGACGATCAGCGCCCGTCCTTTTCTTTTTCTACCAGCGAAAAGGAGCTCCGACGTGAAAGCCCTGACATGGCACGGCAAAGGCGATATCCGGTGCGAGAGCGTGCCCGATCCGAAGATCGAGGATGACCGCGACGCCGTCATCAAGGTCACCGCCTGTGCGATTTGCGGATCGGACGTTCATATTTTTCACGGCCTCATTCCATCCATGGAGAATGGCGACATCCTCGGCCATGAAACCATGGGCGAGGTCGTGGAGCTCGGCAAGGGCGCGGCCGGCCTGCAGGTCGGCGACCGGGTGGTCGTTCCGTTCACCATCGCCTGCGGCGAGTGCTTCTTCTGCCGGAAGGGCTTCTATTCCGCCTGCGAGCGAACCAATCCCGACCGGGAAAAGGCGGCGAAGCTCTGGGGCAATTCGCCCGCGGGCCTCTTTGGTTACTCCCATCTTCTCGGTGGCTATAGCGGCGGACAAGCGGAGTATCTGCGCGTGCCGCACGCCGATGTCGGGCCGATCAAGGTTCCCGACGAACTCACGGACGAGCAGGCGCTCTTCCTCTCCGATATTTTCCCCACCGGGTACATGGCGGCGGAGTTCTGCAACATCGAGCCCGGGCAGACGATTGCGATCTGGGGCTGCGGCCCAGTCGGGCAGATGGCGATCCGGTCGGCCTTTCTGCTCGGCGCCGAACGGGTCATCGCCATCGATACGATCGCGGAGCGCCTGAGGCTTGCGGAGTCCGCCGGCGCCATGACCCTCGACTACATGGCGGAGGATATCTATGACCGAATCATGGAGATCACCCACGGCCGGGGCGCCGATGCCTGCATCGACGCCGTGGGAACGGAGGCGGACAGCCGCGCAAGCCTGGATTCGCTCGTCGACCGCGTGAAGGTGGCGACCTTCATGGGAACGGACCGGCCGCATGTATTGCGGCAGGCGATCCATTGCTGCAGGAATTTCGGCACGGTCTCCGTCGTCGGCGTTTATGGCGGCTATCTCGACAAGGTACCGCTCGGTTCGGCGATCAACCGCGGCCTGACGCTTCGGATGGCCCAGACCCCCGTTCAGCGTTATCTGCCTTTGCTCCTGGACCGCATCCGGAAGGGCGAGATCGATCCGTCCTTCGTGGTGACCCACCGCGGCGCGCTCGACGACGGCCCCGAACTCTACAAGACCTTCGCCGAAAGAAAGGATGGCTGCATCAAAGTCGTCCTGAGGCCGTGACAGGACTCCTTGAAGCTGCGCGCTTCCGGACGAAAACCGCTACACGTTTATCCTGAAAATGTCCGAAAGGCCTCAGAGTTCGAGCATGGCGTAAGGCCTGCCCGTCGGTTTCTCCACATGGGCGGCGACGTTGAAGACGGGGGCGCCGCCTGGCGTCTGCCCCTGATAGGCGCCCTTGTGCGCATGGCCGTGAACGACGGCGCTCACCTTGAAGCGGTCGATCGTCTCCGCGAGCCGCGACGACCCGAGAAACGGATAGATTTCCTTTGGTTCTCCGGCAACGGTTTCAGGGATCGGCGCGTAATGCAGAACGACGAGCGCGCGCTCCGCCCTGGTAGCCCTCAAGGCGTTCTCCAGCCGAATGGCTTCGTCGACGCTGGTTCCGACCATGGTCTTTATCGCCGCTTCGCCAAACGCGCCCAGCATATACCGGCCGAAGCCGCCGATGAAACCCTTGGTTCCGCAGAAGCCGACGCCTGAAATTTCGACGCTCTGACCGTCGAGAAGATGCACACCCGCCCTGACGAGGATCGACGAAACCTCCTCCACGGCATCGCATTGATGATCATGGTTTCCGAGCACGGCGACGACCGGGATCGTGCAGGACTTCAGATCGGCGGCGAGAAGCTCCGCCTCCGCAGGCTTGCCGAGATCCGTCAGATCGCCGGCAATCACGAGCACGTCCGCCGCGCGCGAGATTTCCGCAAAGAGGTCGGTATAGGAGACCGATCGGTCCTCCTTCACATGCAGGTCCGCCACGGCGGCCACCTTCAACTTGCTCATGACTCCGTATCCTCAGTTTCTGCGCTGACGTCGGCGTCGCCTCCGACATCGGCGAAACCCCATTCCTTCACATCGATTTCGTAGTCGGGGCGCGAGTACATCCGGCCGCGACAGATCTTCGTCAGGGGCAGTGGGAGGTCTCTTTGCGTCGCCAGCCTGCTCAACAACTCGTCCATCAGCCAGAGCGGGACCTTGTCGCGTTCGGAGGGATAGATCCACCGGAAGTTCAGGAGGTGGATGAGCAGGACCTCCCAGTGCGCTTCCATGTATCCGAGCAATCTTGCCCAATCGATTCGATCATGTGCCTTCAGGATCAGGTGCGCGACGTCGGCGCCGTCGTAGCGGTGGCGAAGCTGGATGAAGGCCTTTGACCAGACGAGTTCCGTCGGCGCGACGATCGCACAGGTGGAGGCACCGATCTCTGTCAACAGAGCATTGGCGAACCAGGCGTCGGTGACCATCATGGTTCCGTTCGGCGAGGAGAAGATGACGTCGAAGAAGGATTTCCCCTTGAAGACCTTGCCTAGCCATCGATCGTCCTCGATTTCGACGGCGTATCCGAGCGACTTGAAATGATTGAGGATGCGGGTGTAATCGCCGGGCTTGCAGAAGACGTCGAGATCCTTGGTCGGCCTCGAAATCCCGGTATGGGCGCTGACGGCGAAGGTGCCCGCGATCAGGAACGGAATTTGCGACCGGCCCAGCTCGGCAATCGCCTCGGCAACGAATGCTTCGGCCTCCTCGTCGACGAGACGCGGCAGCGCGAGCGGCTCGGACGGGTGTTCCGATGGGGAGCGCGGGGGCATTGACGTCATGCTGGTCATCCAAGTGAACGAGACTTCCCTGACAACACGCCAGTCTTTCGGAAGTTCCGCTTGCCCTAAGGTGTGGGATTGCGTCCCCTGGCGCCCCCGCGCTTTGGGTCCGCCATTTAGCCGGGGAGCACCAAGGCGCGAACGTGATGGAACCGCCGGCCACGTCATGGCGTTTGTCTGGCAGCTACCGCATGAGCGCCCGGAGCCGAAGCAAAGGGCGGAAACATTAGGTAAAACAAAGCGCTACAGCGACTGCGCGCGTCTATTGACGCGCCGCTGAGGGAGGAGCATATGCCTGTGATCAGCCCCAACATCCATACCCAGCAAAACAGCCGGGAGCTTGAGTGTCAGCGCGCAATGGAGGACGAGTTCCTGGTCTTTACCGCGCTGGCCGAGGAAGCGGGCTGGTCATGGCAGGAAATCGCGCTCGCCATGTTGGAGTTGACCGAACAATATGTTGCAGCCATGCGGCCGAGTTCGGCGATGGAGGCAAGATCAATGTTGCGCAGTCACTCCAAGAGCTTGCACTGACCGCAGCAGTATTGTGTTCGCCGAGGCGTTTCGCTGTTTCATCGAAGCAGTGAAACGCCTTTTAATTGAGACTGCGCATTCCGGACGGCTGTGAGACGGAGTGCTACAGCGACCTCCGAAGACGCGCGGCGCTGCAGGAACTTTCCGGAGGACTGCAGCCTCCTCATGTGCTTGTCACGGAGATGAAAGCAGCGCCGCGTCTGCGGCGCGGGAAGAGCTCTTTCAGCCCAAGGACTTGGTCTGGCTGGATTCCTGTGACAAGCACAGGAATGAGGAAATCAAACAAGCCGCCGCGGGTGGCCCGAATTTCAACAGGGCCTCAGGAAGGTATCGGAGGACTGCAATCTCTCCTCCGTCCTCATCCCTTGTGCTCGTCACAGGGATCCAGCAGCGCCGCGTCTGCGGCGCGGAAGAGTCTTTCCAGCCCAAGGACTTGGTCTGGCTGCACCCCTGTGACGAGCACACGGACGCGGCGATCAAATAAGCCGCCGCCGCGAACGCCCCGAATCCCAACGGGACTTAGGTCACGGCACCTCCGACGGCCAGTGCCAGTACGAGGAATACGAGGAAGATTATAACCGCAATGTAGAAGAGTATCTTCGCGATCCCCGCCGTCGCGGCCGAGACGCCGGAAAATCCGAGGAACCCGGCTATCAGTGAAATGACGAAGAAAATCAGTGCCCACTTCAGCATAATCGCTCCTTCCGTTCAGTTCCTGCCTCTCGGTCGTCGTCGCCCAGCCGTTCAACGGCTGTCCCGGTTCGGATCCTTGCCGGCCGCCTGGCTGCTTTTCTTGACGTCGGCCTTCTTCGCCTGATCGCCTGCACGATTCCCGCCATGCGTCCCTTTCGAGTTCTTGGCGGTCTTGCCGTCCTTTGCGTTCGTAGCCATTTCGCATCCTCCAGCGCTATACCGAAACCGGCAGCAGAGCGGATGCAACCGGGGAAGGGCGATAAAGTTCCTTCCGGGCCTTCAAAGCCGGGGCGCCGACCCGCTTTCCTTCCCATCGTGCCGGCGACTGCCGGCGGAACCAAATCCGGCCCGGACGGTTTGGTTGGCCGATTGAGGATCGAGAGAGGAAAGGCCATGAAGAACATCGTCTTCGGCATTGCGGTACTGTTGAGCGCTGCCGCAGGAACGGCCTTCGCGCAGACGGCCGGCAACACCCCGGCCATTGCCACTCCCGACACGCAGAACCCGACGGCACCTGTCCCCGGCAAGAACAGCTTCACCGAAGCCCAGGCACGGGAACGGATGCAGGAGGCGGGGTACACCGACGTCAAGGAGCTGAAGCTCGACGACAAGGGTATCTGGCGGGCAACCGCGATGAAGGACGGCAAATCCGTTTCCATCGCTCTCGATTTTCAGGGCAACGTAGTCGCGCTTTAGAGATCAAGGAAGAAGACGATGAGAACCGTGGCAGGGCTGTTTGACGATTACGGGGAAGCCCGAGGGGCCGTGAGCGATCTGGAGGCGGCAGGGTTTCCTTCCGAAGATATAAGCATCGTCGCCAACAATGCGGGAGACCGCTATTCGGGCGACGGTTCCGGTGCGGCGAGCGGTGCCGGAGCAGGTGCCGGTCTGGGCGCCGTGGGCGGCGGCACGCTGGGGCTTTTGACCGGCCTGGGCCTGATGGCCATACCTGGGGTCGGACCCGTGGTCGCGGCTGGGTGGCTGGCGTCGACCGCCGCAGGCGCGGCGGCCGGCGCTCTCGCCGGAGGTGCGGCCGGCGGCATCATCGGCTCGCTCACCGATTCCGGGATCGAGGAGGAGGATGCGCATCTTTACGCCGAGGGAGTGCGCCGAGGCGGTGCGTTGGTGGTGGTCAGGACCGAGGAGCCTCTGGTCGCACAGGCGGACGGGATTTTAAGAAATCGCGATGCCGTCGACATATCGGTCCGGCGCCGCGCCTATACGGAGGATGGCTGGACCCGGTTCGACACCGCCTCCGGTCCCTATAGCCTCGACGAGATCGAGCGCGAACGTGAACGCCTCAGCCGCCCGGCGCTGTAGCGACAGGCAGGTACCGCTGCCGCGGCATGGCTGACACCGCCGTCAGGGTCCGCAAAAGCAACCCGGCCGCCCGAAAGGAGCCAGGTCACCACGCCCCTTGGCGAAACAATGACACGATCTGGCGCGGCGGGTTGCGATGAAACGCAAGGAAGGCTTCCGCCATGATTGATTTTTCGCGCGCCCGCGAACGGATGATCACGTCGCATCTCTCGCGACGGGGGATAAGGGACAGATATGTCGTGGAGGCGATGGGCGTCGTCCCGCGGGAGGCATTCGTCGATCCAGGCTTCGAGGAATTCGCCTATGAGGATTCGGCCCTCTCGATCAGCCATGGCCAGACCATCTCGCAGCCCTATATCGTGGCGCTGATGATCGAACGCGCCGAAGTCCAGCCGGGCGATACGGTGCTCGAAATCGGGACCGGATCCGGTTATGCGGCGGCGGTGCTGAGCCGGATCGCGGCACATGTCTATACGATCGAGCGCCATGCCGGCCTCGCCGAGGTCGCCCGGAGACGATTTGCCGAGCTCGGTTACGGCAATATCGATGTGCGTGTCGGCGACGGCACGGCCGGCTGGCCCGAGGCTGGACCGTTCACCGCCATACTGGTCGCTGCCGGAGGTCCCGAGATACCGCATGCGCTCAAGGAGCAGCTCGACCTCGGCGGCCATCTCGTCATACCCGTCGGCCCCCCGGAGGAGCAGCGCCTGCTGAAGGTCACGCGCGCCAGCGCCACGACATTCGAGGAGCAGGACCTCGGCGGGGTCAGATTCGTGCCTCTCGTCGGCGAATACGGCTGGCATGAGGAGCGGGTTCAATCCCGGGCCGGGCTCAGACCGGCGCCCACGCTGCCCGAGATGGTTGCAGAGTCGGCCGAGCCGCTGCCCGATTTCGACGATCCTGCCTTCGGGCGGCTTTTCGATCGCTTTGCCGGGCGGCGGGTCGTGCTGCTCGGAGAGGCGAGCCACGGCACGTCGGAATTCTACCGCGCCCGCGCAGCCATCACGCGTCGCCTGATCGAGGAACATGGGTTCACGATCGTGGCGGTCGAAGCGGATTGGCCGGATGCGGCGGCGGTCGACCGCTATGTCCGACATCGAACACAAGGCATGCGTCTCGATGCGCCTTTCCAGCGGTTCCCGACCTGGATGTGGCGCAACCGCGAAGTCATGGATTTCGTCGAATGGATGCGCGAACATAACGGCCGCAGGGGCTTGTCCGGCCGGGCCGGCTTCTACGGCCTGGACATCTACAATATGCGCGGCTCCATTGCCGCGGTTCTCCGGTATCTCGATGAGACCGATCCCGAGGCCGCTAAGGTTGCCCGCGAGCGCTACGGGTGCCTGACCCCCTGGCAGAACGAGCCGGCGACCTATGGCCGTGCGGCCATGACCGCGGGCTTCCGCAAATGCGAAGAGGCCGTCGTCAAGCAATGCCGCGAACTCCTGGAGAGGCAGCTCGAAGCCGGGCGCGACAGCGGCGACGAGCTTCTCGACGCGGTGCAGAACGCGCGCCTCGTCGCCTCGGCCGAGCGGTATTACCGCATCATGTATTATGCCGGGGCCGACTCCTGGAACATGCGCGACACCCATATGTTCGCGACGCTCGAGCATCTGTTGAATGCACGCGGCGCCCGCTCGAAGGCGGTGGTGTGGGCGCACAATTCCCATATCGGCGATGCTCGCCATACCGACATGGGCACGGCCCGCGAGGAGTTGAACATCGGTCAGCTCTGCCGCGAGCGGTTTGGCGATCAGGCAGCGCTGATCGGCTTCGGCACGCATGGCGGTCATGTGGCTGCCGCAAGCGATTGGGACGGCGAAATGGAGGTGAAGCCGATCCGGCCGTCGCTCGAAGGAAGCTACGAGCGCGTGATGCACGACTCAGGGGTCGAGTGCTTCCTCATCGACTTCGCACGCCACGCGCGTCTGCGCGACGGTCTCCTCAAGCCGATGCTCGAGCGCTTTATCGGCGTGATCTACCGGCCGGACACGGAACGCTTCAGCCACTATGCCCACGCCTCGCTGCCCCGGCAGTTCGACGCCTTCGTCTGGTTCGATCAGACGACGCCGGTCGAACCGCTCGGCGCGGAACACATAAAAGCGGGCGTGCCGGATACGTTCCCGTTCGGCCTGTGAGGCTCGTGAATCGGTGCGTTAAAGCTGCGTCGAGATGATGTTGTCGACGCTCACCTCCCCGCGGAGCACGCCGCGTTGCGCGCCGTCGGGGGCCGGCCCCTCCTCGACCACGGTGTAGAGCTTCTCGCTGCGAAACGCGCTGGCCATGTCGGTCGTCACCCCTTCCGCCGGCTTGGCGTCGATTTCGAGGAAATCGAGCTCCGCCTCGCTTGCGACGATGCGGGCATCGCCGCTCGATCTTGCCGCCACCACCACCTCGCCCTGGTAGCTGGCATTCTGCCAGTTCGGATCGTCGGGCTCGGCGAGCGGCGACAGACGGTATATTTTGAGCTCTTCGTTCATGTGCTACTCCGACTGGTCGATCGCATGCGGCGGCGGTTGCCCCGATTCGGCCGACTGGTCGAGAGGGAACATCATCCAGAGCGCCGCAATCACCACCAGGACGACGATCACTGCTGCAGCCAGGATCTTGGACATGTGAACCTTCCGACGATTGTCGAGACCGAACCGCGAAACCTGCGGTCTTCCGGCCTCCAATCACCAAGGCGTCGAATTGTTCCGAAGCCGCAGGGTGACGCGATCACGCGCCGTTCTGCAGGAACATTTCGGGAAACCGCCGGTTGGAGGGCGCGCGAAAAGAAGGGGATATCCGATGGCTACTGCGAACGAACACCTTGTGGCTTGGCTCAGGGATGCACATGCGATGGAAGAGCAGGCGATCACGATGCTCACCAGCCAATCGAGCCGGCTGGAAAACTATCCAGAACTCAAGACCAGGATCGACCGCCACCTGCAGGAGACGAAAGACCAGGCGGCCATGCTCGAGCGCTGCCTCGAACGGCTCGACGGCGGAACCTCGAGCATCAAGGATATCAGCGGCAAGATCGTTGCCTTCGGGCAAGGCCTGAGCGGCCTCTTCGTCAGTGACGAAGTCGTCAAGGGCACGCTGGCCAGCTATACATTCGAGCATATGGAAATCGCCAGCTACAGGATTCTCATCGCCGCAGCCGAACAGGCGGGCGATCAGGAGACGAAGCGTGTCTGCGAGAGCATCCTGCAGCAGGAAATCGCGATGGCCGAGTGGCTGGCTGAGAACGCCGGTGAGATCACGCGCAGATTCCTGGAGCGAGACCAGCGGGACGTGACGGCCAAACACTGAAACCGCTTCAGACCAGAATCCTGCGGGACCTGCGGGCAGCGCCGCGCCTCCGACATGATGCGCGGCGCTGTCGTTTTCAGGCCTCCTGCTTTTCGTCTCGCTTGACGACATCCAGTTCGGCAAGCAGCGGAAGATGATCCGAAGCGCTTCGCGCCAGCGTGCTGCCGTGCACTCTGCAGGAAGCCACTTCTATGCCTTTGCCGACCAGCACGTGATCGATGCGCAGCAGCGGCAATCGCGATGGAAAGGTCGGCCGCGGCTTGGCGCTGGTCAGCAGCTGCGCGTCGCTGAGCTGTCGGGCCAGGAGCCTGTAGGCGGTCGAGCGCCCCGTGGCGTTGAGATCGCCTGCCAGGACCACGTGAGCGTCCCCCTTGGCCATTCCTCCGAGCCAGCCGGGACCTAGAAGGGCGGTCGCCTGGCGCAGGCGCTCGGCGCCGCGCAATCCGAGATGCGTCACGATCACCTGAAGCTTGACTTCGGCGACGTCGATCTCCACCCAGAGCGCGCCTCGCGGCTCGCCGGACGAGGGGAGGGGTGCTGCCTTGATCAGCCGCATAGGCAAGGCCGTCAGAACGGCGTCTCCGTATTTCTCGTCCTCCAGGTGGAGAGCCGGATGGAACTCGGCTTCCATGTTGAGATGCGTGGCGATCATATGGGCCTGGTCTATTCCGCCGGTACGGGCGCGGCCGACGTCGACCTCCTGCAATGCGATGACGTCGGGCTGGCACTCGGCGATGACGGCGGCGATGCGCGCGGGATCGAGCCTGCGGTCGGTGCCGAAGCAGCTGTGAACGTTGTAGGTGAGGAAACGTATCCGCTGTCGCATCGCCTTCGGAACACGCAGCACCTGCTTTTCGTTCCGGTGGGTGCGCAAGGGAGGGCCGATGTCCAGAAAAATTCTAGCGAGGTTGTTCATCGCTGCCGGTATCTGCGTGGCGGGCTGGTTGATCTATCGGACCCTCAGCCAACACAGCTTTCATGAAATCGTCGATTCGATCATGCGGATTCCGGCCAGGAATCTCTTGCTGGGCATCGGTTTCGTCTTTCTTTCCTATTTCTGCCTGACTCTCTTCGACACCCTCGCCATCCGCTATGTCGGGCGGAAGCTCGCCTATCCGCAAATCGCCATCGCCTCCTTCACCAGCCTTTCGATCGGCCACAATGTCGGCGGTGCGGCCTTGAGCAGCGGTGCCGTCCGCTACCGCTTCTACTCGCGCTGGGGGCTGAGCGCCGAAGAGGTGGCGAAGGTCATTCTCTTCTGCGGTGTCACCGTCGGCCTCGGCCTTGTCACATTGGCCGGGCTTTGTTTTCTGATCGTGCCGGCGGGTGCCGCGCGCCTTACCGGATTTTCCCCGACCGGCGCTTTTCTGTTAGGCACTGCCTGCATTGCGGCCGCGGCCGGTTACGTGCTGCTCGCTTATTTTCTGCGGGGCTCGGTTCGCATCTTTCGCTGGACTTTCGAAATGCCCTCGGTGGGGATTGCGGCCTTGCAGGTCGTCGTCGGAGTCGCCAACTTCCTCTGCGTCAGCGCAGCGTTGCATCAGTTGCTGAGCGCCTTCCAGGAGGTGAGTTTCATCGATACGGCCATGGCCTATGTCGGGGCCGGCGTGACCGCGATCGTCAGCCATGTCCCCGGCGGCATCGGCGTACTCGAGGCGACGATCGCATTTCTGCTTGGCAGTTCGGCGAGCCTGGGCGCTCTGATCGCCTTTCGGGCGATCTATTTCTTCCTGCCGCTGCCGCTCGGCTTGATCTTGCTTTCGGTCACGGAGTTCGTCGCCCGTCGAGATGAGGAAAAAAGCCTGGCGAGCAAGGCGAAAAGCTGACCGATCCAGCGCCTCACGAGCTTGTGCGTGCGGTAAAAGGGTCGGATCGGCCTCTGCGGATCGACGATCTCCGTGCCCCAGATGAGACTGGTCGCGCCGTCGTCATCGATTCCGTCGAAGGCGCGTATGCCGCGCCGGCGCGTGTTCAACATGTCCAGGGTGGCGACGAGAGAGTTCGTTTCCCTCAGTGCCTTCTCAACGGCGTCCGCTTCAACGTCGAGATGTTCTGCGATCAGGCCGTTGCGCACTTTGGCAATGGCGGCGCGCTGCCCTTCGTTGGCGGCTTCCACGGCGACGTCGCATTCGGTGTCGAGGCTTGCCGAGCGGTGGTTGAAGTTCGACGAGCCGACGCGGAAAAAACGATCGTCGATCGCGACCACTTTGGAATGGATAATCACCTCCTGCTCGGATCCGTCGGCGGCGGGAACGACCGGATAGGCGACCCTGAGCCTGCCGTAGCGGTCGGCCCGCTTGAGCCGCCGAACGAGGCGGTCGCGGTTTCCTCCCATGACGATGCGTTCCAAAAGCCCATGCGAGCTGCGGGTGGTGATGACCACCACTTCCGGGCCATCAGGCTCCTGCAGCCGGTCGCAGAGCAACTGTCCGATTCTTCCCGATGCGAAATACTGGTTTTCGATGTAAATGTGACTTCGCGCACTGCGCAAAGCATCGAGCGTCAGCCGCAGCGCCTCCTGACGGCCGCGTCGTTTGCCGGAGCCCGGTTCCGTGCGGGCGATTGCGACCGGGCAATCCTCGAGCACCGGCACCGTGCCGTTCGGCCATGCAAGCGCCCGCGCGGGCGGCGCCTCGATTTCGTCGCCCGTAGAGGCTTTCCAGCGAGATCTGCAGAGATCGCCGATTGCACGGCTCGCCCCGCCTTCGAGCACCACCTGTATGTCATGCACCGGATCATAGGGTTTTCCGTCCGGATCGCGCCGCAACTCGTTCTCGGCCGCGTGCTCCGGCGTGTCCCAGCGGCGCGCCGTCAGGTCGATGCCCCCGGCAAAAGCGATGCTGTCGTCTATGCAGACGAGCTTCTGATGATGCGATCCGCGCAGTGCCCGATGGCTCGCGAAACGAAGTTCGATCTGCGGATGGGCCGCCCATTGCTGCTTGCGAAACAGCCTGAGCGACTTTCCCGAATAGATCGGTCCCATCGCCCAGACGAGAATGCGAACCTTCAGTTTCGGCTTTTGTGCAGCGAGGCGCTCGAGCCTGCTGCCGAGCGATTCCGCTTGGGGGTCGTCCGGTCTGAGCTTGATTCGCGGATCGAAGTCCCATCCGGTGATCCAGATCTGCTCTTCCGCCTGATCGAACGTGCTGTCGAGACAAGCATAGTAGGCGGCTGCGTCCACCAGGAAGGACAAATGCCGTGCGGGCGCGCTGCGCCAGACATTCTCCGCCTCCTTTATTATCGGCCGGCTTGTCCGACGCCGTCGGCCGGCCGGATTTCCGGTGAACGCGTTTTTCCAGTCCAAGCTTCCTATCCCGTGCGTGGCGACTGGAAATGAATCCCTTTCAACCGTGATTTGTTCCAGGAGCAGCATTGTTGTGGCGTGCGCCTCTGTCGGGGCGGTTCGTGATCGTATGGCTCCCACCTGGCTCCAGGCACCGTGCTTCCCCGATGCCTGCAAGAACGCTATGCATGGCAAAGGACGCATAACATGTACGAGCCGGGAAGGTTGCGAGTTTGTACGACTATTGCATCATCGGGGGCGGCATCGTCGGCCTTGCTGCGGCCATGGCGCTGCAGGAACGGGTGCCGGGCGCCAGCATCGTGCTTCTGGAAAAGGAGCGGGAGCTTGCGCGCCACCAGACGGGCCACAACAGCGGCGTGATCCACGCCGGAATTTACTATGCACCGGGATCCCTGAAAGCGAAGCTGTGCCGCGAGGGAGCGGAGGCGACCAAGGAATTCTGCACCGGGAACGGCATCCCCTTCGAGACCTGCGGCAAATTGCTGGTGGCGACCACCGAGGCCGAGGTCGAGCGCATGGAGAGCCTGGAGGAAAGAGCGCAGCAGAATGGGATCGAATACTCTCGCCTGTCGACGTCGCAACTTCGATCGGAGGAGCCTAACATCGCCGGCCTAGGTGCGCTTCTCGTCCATACGACGGGGATTGTCGATTATTCGGCAGTTTGCCGGGCGATGGCCGAGCGCATCGGAGCCCGAGGCGGCGAAATCCGCTGCGGGGTCGAGGCCACTGCCATTGCCGAAGAGGATGGCGGCGTGCGGATCGCAAGTGCATCCGGCCGCATCGAGGCGCGCAAGCTGATCGCCTGCGCCGGCCTGCAGTCCGACCGCATCGCCTTGATGGCCGGGCTTAATGTTGACCACCGCATCGTGCCGTTCCGGGGCGAATATTACGTGTTGCCGCCGTCGAAGGTCGGCGTGACCCGGCGCCTCATCTACCCCATTCCCGACCCGGACCTGCCTTTCCTCGGAATTCACCTGACCCGAACGATTGACGGAGGCATGACCGTCGGCCCTAATGCGGTGCTGGGCTTTGCCCGCGAGGGCTACCCGAAGGGCAGCTTCAAAGCGGCCGATGTGGCGAACATGGCGGCGTTTCCCGGCTTCTGGAAAATGGCGGCGAAGAACTGGCGGTCGGCGATCACGGAATTCGCCAATTCGGCATCGCGGTTCCGCTATCTGCGGGAGTGCCGGAAATACTGCCCGTCGCTCACGATAGACGACCTCGCGGTCCCGCAGACGGGCATCCGGGCGCAGGCGGTCATGGCCGATGGCAGCCTCGTCCACGACTTCCTCTTCAAACAGACCGAAAGGATGCTTCACGTCTGCAACGCGCCGTCGCCGGCTGCGACCTCTGCCATTCCGATCGGCCGCATGATCGTGGACCGCCTGCTCGAGGGGGCTCCTCCCAAGACGGAACGGTGACAATCGCTTCATGGGGCTCATCCGCAACTTTATCGGTAGTGCATCGAGCCGCCGCTTCCTTTACTTTCGCCCCTGCCATGCGCAAACTCTGCCGAAGGAGCAAGCGCGGTCGTTGGGAGGCGGCGATGGTTTCACATTCCGAGCATATCCGCGAAATCGAACGCGTCAGCCGTGGTCTTCCCGTGCGCCGCGACGAGACCGTCGTGAAATCGTGGCTGCGCTGCCTGGAGCATCACCGGCTCGATCCGGCGCAGAGTTGTGAAGCCTATATCGTCCCGGAAACGCGACTTAGGGAACACCGCCAGCAGTCGGAGGATCTGATCGCCATCGCCCGTTCGGGGCTCGAAAACCTGTTCCGCCAGGTGGCGGGGCAGAACTACGTGCTGCTGCTTTCCGACCGCGAAGGCGTGACGGTCGAGTTCCTCGGCGATCCCCTCTTCGGCAACAGCCTGCGCAAGGCGGGGCTCTATTTGGGTTCGGAGTGGTCCGAATGGCGCGCCGGGACCTGTGCGGTGGGCGCGTGCCTGGAAACGGGAGAGGCGCTGACGATTCACCAGACCGACCATTTCGACAACACCCACACGCCGCTCTCCTGCACGGCCGCGCCGATCTACGACATCCAGGGCGAACTCTCCGCCGTCCTCGACATCTCGCTTCTGAGTTCGCCGATCCTAAAGGCGAGCCAGAATCTTGCACTGCATCTGGTGACGGCGACCGTAAGGCGCATCGAGCTTGCCAATCTCATGGCGCAAGCGCGCAACCAATGGGTCCTGCGATTCTCGCGCTCTCCCGAATTCCTCGACGTCGATCCGGAGGCGGCGATCTCGATCGACAGTCTTGGCCGGATCGCCGGCATGACCCATGCTGGGGCGAAAATCCTAGCGCGCTCGACGGGCCTCGACTGGCGCGATCCACGGCAACTGATCGGCGAGCCGGTGTCGCGCTTCTTGGACATCGAGATCGATGATCTGTCCGACCTTACCCGCCGGCGTCCGACCCAGGAGCGGCTCGTCTTTGCCCGGGACGGAAATGCGCTCTTCGCCCATGCGATCGAGCCGCACTCGAAGGTCCGCGCACCGCTCGCTTCGCACGAACAGATTCCACCGGCCTTGCGGCGGCTCGGCGGCGAAGCGCCCGTGATCGCGGCGCTCCAGGCAAAGGCGGCAAAGCTTGCACGGACGCGATTGCCGATCCTCATTCAGGGCGAGACCGGGACGGGCAAGGAACATCTCGCGCGCGCCATCCACGAGGGCAGCAGTCTCAAGGGCCAGTTCGTCGCCATCAATTGTGCCGCGATTCCGGAGCAGCTGATCGAAAGCGAGCTTTTCGGCTACTTGCCGGGAGCTTTCACCGGTGCTTCGGCCAAGGGCCGCAAGGGCCTGATCGAGCAGGCGGACGGCGGAACGCTCTTCCTCGACGAAATCGGCGATATGCCGCTTTCCCTGCAAAGCCGGCTGTTGCGCGTGCTTGCCGAAGGCGAGGTGCTGCCGGTGGGCGGGACGGCGCCGCGGAAGGTGCGTATCCGGGTCGTCTCGGCGTCGCATCGGCCGCTGCAGACGCTGGTCTCGCAAGGAGCATTCCGCGAGGATCTGTATTACCGGCTCAATGCCGCTACCCTCTCGCTCCCGGCCCTCAGGGACAGGCCGGACTTCGACTGGGTGCTGGAGCGGCTCCTGAAGCGGCACAGTGACGGCGAATTGATATTATCCGCGGCGGCCCTGGCTGCGCTCAAGGCTCATGATTGGCCGGGAAACATCCGCGAACTCGACAACGTCATCGCCGTCGCCGCGGCACTTGCCGAGAACGGCGTCGTGGAGCCCGGCGACCTGCCGGACCACCTCCTGGCGAATGCGGGCACTGTCGGCGGAAGCGAGGCGAGCGCTGCCTTGAGCCTGACGCTCGCCGCTTGCGACTGGAACATTTCCGAGGCTGCCCGCCGGCTGGGGCTCGATCGCTCGACGGTGCACCGGCAGATCAAGCGCTACCGCCTCAAGCCGCACCGCCATTGAGGCGCGGCGCCCCCTGCAGCCGGGATACCCCCTGGCCTGCCGGCCAGAGGCGGTTACACCTCACCGCAGTCCTCGACGCGTATATCCGTTGGGACGCGTAATCCCGGTGGCTGCCGTGCAACAGGCGCGGCGCCACACATGTTGCAGCCGCGTCGCTTCATGCGACACCTCCACGCTCTCTGCTCCTTGAAAATACGTGGTTTTCTGCCCTGGCACGGTCATTGCAGAAGGTGGTTCGACGATTGGCGTCTGCGGGCGGTTGAGGAGCCGCCCGTGTGCTATCCAAGCGAAGAGGAGGATACCCATGCTTGAAGAAAGTCCCGGCACCCGCATCGATACCGCGCTTGCCAAACTCGGAAAAGCCCTTGAGCAGGGCGACATCGATACGGCCGTCAATCTGTTTCAAGCCGACTGCTATTGGCGCGACCTCGTTGCCTTCACCTGGAATCTCAAAACGATGGAGGGGCAGGACCAGATCCGCGACATGCTGACGACGCAGCTCGCGGCGATCAAGCCGGCGCGCCTGCGCCAGGACGAGAACGAACCGGCAAGCGCCGGCGACGGCGTCACCGAAGGGTGGTTCGAGTTCGAGACCGAGGTGGCGCGCGGCCACGGCCACATCCGCCTGAAGAACGGACTGATCTGGACGCTCCTGACGACGATGACGGAGCTCAAGGGGCACGAGGAGCCGAAGGGGCTCAGGCGGCGCTCGGCGCCGAACACGGTCATGACCCGAACCGCAGGACCTGGAAGGAAAAGCGCGAAGCGGAAGCAGCCGAACTCGGCTACACGACGCAGCCCTATGCCGTCATCATCGGCGGCGGCCAGGGCGGGATCGCGCTCGGCGCGCGCTTGCGGCAGCTCGGCGTGCCGACTATCATCATCGAGAAGAACGAACGACCGGGCGACAGCTGGCGCAAGCGCTACAAGTCGCTCTGCCTGCACGATCCGGTCTGGTACGACCATCTGCCCTATATCCCCTTCCCCGAAAACTGGCCGGTCTTTGCGCCGAAGGACAAGATCGGCGACTGGCTGGAGATGTATACCAGGGTGATGGAACTCAATTATTGGAGTTCCACAACCTGCAAGTCGGCCCGATACGACGAAGCGACCAGGGAATGGACGGTGGTCGTCGAGCGCAATGGCGAGGAGGTCGTCCTCAGGCCGAAGCAGCTCGTTCTCGCAACCGGCATGTCCGGCAAGCCAAACGTGCCGAAGCTCGAAGGCCAGGACATATTCAAGGGCGAGCAGCAACATTCGTCGCAGCATCCCGGTCCGGACGCCTATCGCGGCAAGAAGGTGGTGGTCATCGGCTCCAACAATTCCGCGCATGATATCTGCGCCGCACTTTGGGAGGGCGGCGCCGATGTGACTATGGTGCAGCGATCGTCGACCCACATCGTCAGATCGGACACGCTGATGGAGATCGGGCTCGGCGATCTTTATTCCGAGCGGGCGCTTGCCGCGGGCGTGACGACGCGCAAGGCCGACCTGATCTTCGCCTCGCTGCCCTACCGAATCATGCACGAGTTCCAGATTCCGCTTTACGAGAAAATGCGCGAGCGGGACGCCAGGTTCTATGCCGATCTCGAAAAGGCCGGCTTCATGCTCGACTGGGGCGCTGACGGCTCCGGTCTGTTCATGAAATATCTGCGCCGAGGCTCCGGCTATTATATCGACGTCGGCGCCTGCGACCTCGTCATCGACGGCAGCATCAAACTGAAGTCCGGTTCCGACGTCAGCCACCTGACCGAGGATGCCGTGGTGCTGAAGGACGGCACCGTGCTTCCGGCCGAACTCGTCGTCTACGCCACAGGCTACGGTTCGATGAACGGCTGGGCAGCGGACCTCATCTCGAAGGAGGTCGCCGACAAGGTCGGCAAGGTCTGGGGCCTGGGCTCCGATACGCCGAAAGACCCGGGTCCATGGGAGGGCGAGCAGCGCAACATGTGGAAGCCGACGCAGCAGGAGGCGCTCTGGTTCCACGGCGGCAACCTGCATCAGTCGCGGCATTATTCGCAATATCTTTCGCTGCAGTTGAAAGCGCGCTGCGAAGGCATATCGACGCCGGTCTATGGCCTTCAGGAACGCCACCATCTATCCTGATCGGCAGTGCCAGCCGGAGAAGTCCGGCTGGCACCCGGCGGCCCGGTAGGCGGGCCGGATCCTGAGTGGAACCCGAGCGCACTCGATCGGCGGATCAAGTGCTCCCCGGCAAAATCCGCAGGAGCGTCTCTCTTTGCTCCCAGATCATCAACGCTCCGCTCAGCGCCATGAAGCCGATCACGATTGCGCGGAAATTCAGCTCGCTCATGTTCGTCAGCACGCGCTTGGCGAGCCAGTTGGAGACAAGCGCACCCAGCCCGGCTGCGATGCCGAACAGCAGCAGCTTGCCTGTCAATGCTCCGAACGCCGTATAGGTGCCGATCTTGGCGAGATGCATGGGTAGGGAGATTGCTGTCTTGGTCCCCACCATCTTTTCCTTGGTGATGCCGGCATTGAGATAGAGCGTGTTGAGGATCGGCCCCATGGCTCCGATGAGGCCGGAAAGAAAGCCGACGATGAATTGTGCCGGGAAAAACCACCAGGTTGCAACCGCGAAGGTCCTTTCCCGCCGGCCGAAGCCGTACTGGAATATTGTCGAGATCAGGAACAGACCGACGACGATCTGAAGCCATTCCGCCGAGGTGTTGGAGAAGGCGGCGGCGCCGAGGACGCCGCCGAGGGCCGCGCCGGGGAGACCCCAGGCGACGACGCGCCATTCGATATCCCGGAAAAACACCAGGATGCGCCCGCCTCCCGCAATGACGGTGGCGACCGCGGCCACGGGAGCGACGGCCTGGGCACCGGCGATGAAGCCGATGAGCGGCACGAGAAGCATGGCTCCGCCTCCGCCGCCGATCGTCGAAACGATCCAGGCGATGAAACCCGAGGCGGCGAGGAGCAGATAATCCATCATGTCGAACTTGCCCTCAGGCGAGCCGGATCAGACAAGGAGATCCGCGGGACCACCGTCCGCGAACCTATCGATGAGGTGGCCGCGCGTGGCTCCCGGCATGTTAGCCGAGTTCTATGTAGTCCGGATAACGCGCCGCGATGTCGTCGATCATCGACAACGTGCCGGAGAGGTGGGTCTTCATCGCCTGCGCTGCCTCGACCGGCGCACCCTTTTCAATGCTTTCGATGATCATGTCGTGGGTGTCCACCACACGTTTGGTGCCGACATTAACGAGATTGAGACGCCGCAGACGATCGATATGGCCGCTGTGGCGGCGGATGATCGGCCAGATATGCTCCAGCCCCGCTTCCTCGAAGATGATGAAGTGGAACGCACGGTCGGCCGCCAGAAACTCCGCATGTTCCTTGGAGGCGAGGGCTTTCAGCCTGGTGTTCGCCGCTCGCAGCCGGTCTGCGATCTGCCGCCTGCCGGGCTTTTCCGCCAGATTGAAGACGGCTTCCTGCTCGACGGCGCGGCGCATGAGGTGGGTCTGGCGTGCCAGATTGATATCGATTTTCGACACCAGCGTCGCATATTGCGGATAGACGGTGACGAGGCCTTCCTCCTCCAGGCGCATCAGCGCGTCACGCACCGGCGTCTGGCTGAGACCGAACTGTTTCTGCAACTCGACGCGCGAGAGCGCCGTACCGGGGGCAAGGTCGAGTGCGAGGATCCTCTCGCGCAGATATTCCACGATTTGCGGCGCGATCTGCCGGGTGCGGTCAAGGCCGCTGCGGTGTTTGGCAGCCGGAGCTTCCGATATCAAAAATCCAATCCTCCAGGACGGTTCCAGATCCTGTAATAATGCATTAATGTGTTAGTGTGAAGTGGATGTCGCCGGCCGGCCCGGCAGGACAGGAAGGATCGCCGTGCCCGCGAAGTCGCCCATCCTCGAAAGCCTAGCCGAAACCCGCCCGTCGAGCTATGCCGATCAGGTCTACGGGCGCATCCTGCACGACATATTGAACGGCATCTTTCAACCGGGCGCGCGGCTGCCGACGGAGAACGAACTTGCCGAACGCTTCGGCGTCTCGCGCCCGGTCGTCCGCGAGGCGCTTGCGCGCCTGCGGGTCGACGGCCTCGTGGAAGCGCGGCGCGGCAGCGGCACCTATGTCTTGAGCAGGCCCTCGCAAGATCTGCCGAACCTGGCCGACCTGGAGGACATTTCGCGCTTCCTGCGCTATCAGGAGCTTCGCTTCTACGTGGAAGGCCAGGCGGCAGCACTGGCAGCGGAGCGGCGTACGGAAAAGCAGCTTGCCGCCATCCTCGAAGCCCATGAGGCCTTCGCCCATGAGGTGGGCCGCGGGGCTTTCCTTCCCGAAAGCGACCGGCGTTTCCATCTTGCGATCTGCGAGGGAACAGGAAACGAGTTTTTCGCCAAGGCGCTGGAAGGGTCGGAGGTTTCGCTGACCAGCTTCATGAATATCTCGCTTGCTCTCACCCGGTCCGGATCGCAGGCACGCGCCCGTCGGGTCATTGCCGAACATGCCGAGATCGTCGAAGCAATCCGCACGAAAGATGCCGTATGGGCGCGGGTGGCGATGGAAACGCACATCATCAAGGCGCGCCGAAGGATGACGGACGGAACGATCGACTCCTGATAGGTAAATATATTTTACAAATCCTCGGGTATGTTGTAATGAAAACCGACTTATGGAGGAGGTTCTCATGCAAACTCGACTTGATGCCCGTGATTACGCAGCTTCCGTGGTGGCGGTCCCGCCCATCGCGTTGAATGCGGACCTGACGGTGAACGCCGACGCCAACGTGGCGATCATTCGCCATATCGAAGCAGGCGGGGTGCGTATTCTCCTCTATGGCGGAAATGCCAACCTTTATCATTTCGGCCTGGACGACTATCGCGCGGGGATGGAGGCGGTGATTGCGGGCGCTGCACCGCAGACCGCTCTCGTCACGTCGATCGGTCCGGACTTCGGCAAGGCCCTGGCGCAGGTGCCGATCGCCCGCGATCTGGGTTTCAAGAACGTGATGCTCCTCCCGACGCAGTTTCCAGCAGATTCCGCCGGTGTCGCCAATGGCGTGCGCCGACTCGCGGGGGTCCTCGGCCATGGCCTGGTGCTCTATCTGAAGCGGGAGAATTATGTCGATCCGGACGAGCTTACCCGCCTCGTCTCCGAAGGCGCGGTCGATTTCGTCAAATATGCGGTGGAGCGGGCCGATCCGGCCCAGGACGCCTATCTCGACGCCGTCATGGCGGCGATCGGGAAAGACCGGATGGCGAGCGGCATGGGCGAAACGCCGATCCACGACCATCTCGGCCGCCGCGCAATGACGACCTATACTTCGGGCGCGGTCTGCATTGCCCCTTCGGCCGCGATGGAACTCCTTACGCTCTACAAGGCCGGGCGCGGAGCCGAGGCATTGGAGCTCAGCCGGCCGTTTCTGGAGTTCGAGAGAGTTCGCACAGAACTTGGCGGTTTGCAGGTGCTTCATGACGGCATGCGGCTGGCAGGGATCGCCGACACGGGCCCGCTGATGCCGATGATCTCCAATCTGAGCGCTGCGAAGCTTGGCCCCGTCGGCGTAGCGGTGGAGAGCTTGAAGCAGGCTGAAGCCGCCTGCCTGAGGCGCTCCGGAAAGGCAGCCGCGACCGCTTCAGCCTGAGTTGACACTTTCGTGTGGACACACTAATACATTAGTGCGCTAGTGCGGATGCGGTGCCGGAGGACTACGAGGCCGAAAACGGCCCGCCGCAACGTCCTGGTCTTTATCGAGGAGGAGAAAGAAATGACCATCCGCTATTGTACCCGCGCCGCGGCGCTTTTGACCGCGACGCTCTTTTCGGGCGTCGCGATGGCGGCCGAAGGCGAGGTGAAGATCGTATTGCCGGAGCAGCCGGCCAATCTCGATCCCTGTCGCTCCATCAGGTCGGATATCGGCCGCATCATCAATTCAAACATTACCGAGACTCTGACTGTCATCGACACGGAGAAGGGCACCGTCGGCCCCTGGCTAGCGGAAAAATGGGAGCAGGTGGACGATCTGACCTGGCGTGTGCACCTCAAGAGCGGCGTCAAGTTTCAGGACGGCGCGGCATTCGACGCCGAAGCGGTGGTCAAGTCCATCAATCGCCTGATGAACCCCGACCTCACCTGCGACAGCCGCTCGAAATTCGGCGACGTCAAACTGACGCCGAAGGCGATCGATGCGCAGACGGTGGAGATCTCCTCCGACAGCCCGGTGCCGATCATGCCGACGCTGCTCGGCACTGTGCAGATCGTCTCCCCCAACATGCCGTTCGACAAGGAAAGCAACGATCCCGTGGGCACGGGACCCTATGTCGTCGAAAGCAAGTCCAACGAGCAGATCGTCCTGAAGCGTCACGACGCCTACTGGGGCGCCAAGCCGGACGTCACGCGCGCGACCTATGTCTGGCGCAGCGAGTCGGCCATCCGGGCGGCCATGGTCGAATCCGGCGAAGCGGACATGACCCCATCCATCGCCGTGCAGGACGCGACCAATGCCGAGTCGGACTTTGCCTATCTGAACTCAGAGACGACGCGCATGCGCATCGATGCGCAGATTCCGCCGCTCGACGATGTCCGCATCCGCAAGGCGCTCAACATGGCCATCGACTGGGACGGCATGGGCGAAGCGCTGTTCGGCAAGGACGTTCTGCGGGCTTCGCAAATGGTCGTCCCGGGCGTTCGCGGTCATAACCCCGATATCAAGCCATGGACCTACAATCCCGAAGAGGCGATGAAGCTGGTCGAGCAAGCCAAGGCCGAGGGTGCTCCGGTCGACAAGGAGATCGTGCTGATCGGGCGCAACGGTTTCTTCCCGAACTCGGCCGAAAGCCTCGAAGCGATGCGGTCCATGTGGCAGGAAATCGGGCTCAACGTCTCCATACGCCAGCTCGAAGCGGCCGACTGGGTGCGCTATCTCGACAAGCCCTTCCCGGAGGGACGGGGACCGACGCTCTTCCAGCAGCAGCACGACAACAATACGGGCGACGCCGGGTTTACCGCTCCAGTCATGTATCTGAGCGAGGGACAATATTCGACGATCGCCGATCCCGACCTCGACGTCGTGCTGAAAAAGGCGATGGCCGCGACCGGCGACGAGCGTGAAAAGCTGTTTCAAGAGGTCTTCGCGAAGGTACACGACGAGATCGTCGCAGACGTGCCGATGTACCACATGATCGGCTATGTCCGCGTCGGCTCGCGCCTCGACTGGAAGCCGGACCTCAAGACGAACAGCGAAATCGCGCTCTCCGAGATCCATTTCAAGGACTGACCAACCCGACCTGCCGCCGCGGCGTGTCTCACGTCGCGGCGCCCTCCTTGATTACGGTGGAAAGGAAACGCCGTGTTCGCTTTCATTCTCAGACGCGCCGGCCAGAGCCTGATCGCGGTGATCGGACTTCTGGTGCTCGTCTTCTTCCTCTCGAGGCTTACCGGCGATCCGGCCTATCTCTATCTGCCGCTCGATTCTTCCGAAGCGCAGCGTCAGGCCTTCTCGGAAGCGCACGGCTTCAACGATCCCCTGGTCGTGCAATTCGGCCGTTACCTGGTCGATCTCGCGCGCTTCGATTTCGGGGACGCGCTGAGCCGCAACCGGCCAGCCATGGAAGTAGCGCTCGAGGCCTTTCCGCAAACGCTGAAGCTCGCCGTGATCGCGATCGTTCTTTCTCTCTGTCTCGCCGTCATCGTCGGGTCGCTTGCCGCGGCACGCCCGAACAGCCTGTTCGACAAGATCGCGAGCACCGCCTCGCTGGCGGGCGCCAGCGCCCCGGATTTCTGGGTTGCGATCGTGGCGATCCTTGTCTTCTCCGTCGGACTGGGCCTGCTTCCGACCTCCGGGACGGGAACAGCGCTGCATTGGATCATGCCGATCTTCGTGCTGACCCTCAGACCCTTCGGCCTGCTGGTCCAGGTCGTTCGCGGCACGATGATGGGTGCGCTTGCCTCGCCCTATGTGAAGACCGCGCGGGCCAAGGGCGTGAACCGGTCCCGGATCGTCTTCCGGCACGCCCTGCGCAACTCGCTCCTCCCGGTCATCACCGTCGCCGGCGACCTCGCCGCAAGCCTCGTCAACGGCGCCGTCGTCGTGGAAACCATCTTCGGCTGGCCGGGGATCGGCAAGCTCATGATCGACGCGATCGTACGGCGCGACTTCGCGCTCATCCAGGCGACGGTGCTGGTGACGGCGATTGCCATCTTCGTCCTGAACATCGCGATAGACCTCGTCTATGCGCGGCTCGATCCACGCATAAGGTTTGAAACGAGATGAGTGCGACGACCATGACGACTTCCGCCGATACCCCCGAGACGAAAGTCTCGCGTTTTCAGATACTGCGTCTCGTCAGCCGGGACTGGCTTGCGCTCGCCGCCGTGATCTTCCTGCTGGTCGTGGTCGCATGCGCCGTTTTCGGTCCGTGGCTGATGGGCGACCTCATCGACAAACCGAATTTCCGCGCACGAAACATGGCGCCGTTCAGCCTGTCTCAGGGTTGGACCTATGTGCTCGGCGCCGACACGCTCGGCCGCAGCCTGCTCGCGCGCCTCGTGGTGGGTGCGCAGAACACGATCGGCATTGCGTTTTTTGCGGTGCTCTGCTCGGTCGTCATCGGCGGGATGCTCGGCTTGATTGCCGGCTATTCGCGAGGCGCCGCCGGCACGATGATCATGCGCGGTGCTGACATCGTGATGAGCTTTCCTTCGCTGCTGCTGGCGCTGATCGTCCTCTTCAGCCTGGGCCCTTCCGTCACCAACCTCATTCTGGTGCTGGCGATCACCCGCGTGCCGATCTATCTGCGCACCACGCGTGCGGAAGTGCTCGAGGTGAGAGAGCGGATGTTCGTCAGCGCCGCCGTCGCGCTCGGCGCCAACCACACACGCATCCTTTTCCGTCACATCGCCCCGATCGTGCTGCCGACGCTGGTCACGATCGGAGCCATCGACTTCGCGACCGTCGTTCTCGCCGAGTCGTCGCTGAGCTTCCTCGGCCTCGGCATCCAAGCGCCTGAATTCACCTGGGGAGCCATGGTCGCGACCGGCCGCGGCTATCTCTCGACCGCCTGGTGGATCGCCTTCTGGCCGGGCCTGGCGATCCTTTTGACGACGCTTTCGCTCAATATCCTGTCGAGCTGGTGGCGCACCTATGCCGATCCGCAGCAGCGGTGGCGGATCGAACTCGCCCGCTCGAAGAAGGGCATTCCGGAGAAACGCAAATGACCGGCCCACACCTCCTCGAGGTCAAGGATCTGACCGTGGATTTCCTGTCGCTCGGAGGTGCCTTCCGTGCGACGAGCGGGGTCAGCTTTCATGTCGACGCCGGCGAGACGCTCGTGATCCTGGGCGAGTCCGGCTCCGGCAAGTCGGTCAGCGCGAGTGCGATCATGGGGCTCATCGACACGCCTCCGGGCGATATCTGCGCGGGTTCGGTCGCCTATCGCGGGCGCGATCTCTCCTCGTTTTCGGAGGGTGAGCGGCGGGACCTCAACGGCCGGAGGATCGCGATGATCTTCCAGGACCCGCTCTCCCATCTGAACCCCGTCTATACGATCGGCTGGCAGCTGGAGGAGGTGTTCAGTGTCCACGGCGTTGCGACCGGTGCCGAGGCTCGGCAAAGGGCGGTCGACATATTGAGGCGCGTGGGCATCCCGGAGCCGGAGAAGCGCATCGACCAGTATCCGCACCAGTTTTCCGGCGGCCAGCGCCAGCGCATCATGATCGGCATGGCGATCGCGCTCAAGCCGGAAATCCTGATTGCCGACGAGCCGACGACGGCACTCGACGTGAGCGTGCAGGCGCAGATCCTCGAGCTTCTGAAGAAGCTGCAGGCCGAAGAGGGCCTTGCCATCATCATGATCACCCATGACCTCGAGGTCGCCGCCAATATGGCCGACCGGGTGATCGTCATGAAGGCCGGCCGCATCGTGGAGGAGGGCGAAGCCCGCGCGGTCTTCGAAAATCCCGCCCACAGCTACACGCGGACGCTGATCAATGCCCTCCCGCATGCCGACGATGGAGCGCCGGCGAGGCCGCCGCGGCCGGCCGGGAAACCGATCCTGGAAGTGAAGAACATCGACAAGTTCTACACGCTCTCGTCCGGGTTTTTTGCGAAGCCGGCGCGCTTGCATGCAGTCAAGAACCTGAGCTTCGACGTCGCAGCCGGCGAGACGATCGGGATCGTCGGCGAGAGCGGCTCCGGCAAATCGACCGTCGCGCGCGTGCTTCTGGGCCTGAACGAGGCTTCCGGCGGCCAGGCGCTGTTTCACGGACGCGACGTGCTGAAGATGGACCGCAAGCAACTGCTGGCCTTCCGCCGGAAGGTGCAGATGGTGTTCCAGGACCCCTACAGTTCGATGAACCCGCGCATGACGGTGTTCGACATCGTCTCGGAGCCGTGGCGCATCCACAAGGACATTCTGGAGAAGGCGCGCTGGCGCGACCGGGTCACCGAATTGCTGGGGCTCGTCGGCTTAAATCCAGAGCACGCCAAACGCTATCCGCACCAGTTCTCAGGGGGCCAGCGGCAGCGCATCGCCATTGCCCGAGCGCTTGCCTGCGATCCGGAGCTCGTCGTCTGCGACGAAGCCGTCTCGGCGCTCGACGTCTCGGTGCAGGTGCAGGTCATCGACCTTCTGGCGGAATTGCGTGACCGGCTGGGCCTTGCCTACATCTTCATAACCCATGATCTGCCGATCGTTCGTCACTTTGCCGATCGCATCATCGTCATGAAGAGCGGCGAGATCGTCGAGCACGCGACGACGGAAGAGATCTTCCGCAACCCGCAACATGCCTATACGCGCCAGCTCATCAATGCGACTCCGAAGCCGAAGTGGCAGACAGCCGTCGACGCGGCATGAAGAAGAGCGCCCTGCCTGCGGCCGTCGCCGGAGCCCTGCTGATGGGGGCAAATTCCCTGGTCGCGGCGATGGACGGCGTCATCGTGCGCTTCGTGGCCGGGGAGGTCCACCCGATCGGCATCGTCTTCTTCCGTAACCTTGCCAGCCTGATCGCGCTCTATCTGATGCTGTGCCGCCGCGGATTTCCGCTCGGCATCGCGCAATCCAGCGGCCGGGCCATCCATTTCTCCGTCCATGCGATCAGGGCCGTCATCAAGCTTCTGGCGCTCGTCGCGGCCTTCATTGCCGTCACCGAGATACCTTTGGCCTCCGCGACCGCGATCGCCTTCACCATGCCTCTCTTCGTCGCGCTCGGGTCGGTACTTTTCCTCGGGGAGCGGTTTGCCTTCGCCCGGGTCCTCAGCCTCATTGCCGGCTTCGCCGGCATTCTGATCGTCGTCAGGCCGGGCGCCGCAACCTTCCAGTCAGGCGCGGCCTGGGCGCTGGCGTCAGCGGTCGGTCTCGCCATCGTCGCGCTGTTGATGAAGGTTTCGGCCGAGCGCGAGGACCCGCTCAGCATCGCCTGGCTGAACCTGCTCGTGACGGTGCCCGTGGCTTTCGTCATGGCTCTGCCCTACTGGCAGACGCCTTCGCTGTTCAGCCTCGCCCTCATGGCGCTGCAGGGTATCGGCGGCCTTTTCGCCCAGCTCTCCTTCGCGAGGGCAATGAAGCTCGCCGACGCTTCGCTGCTGGTTATCGTGGACTTCATCCGGCTGCCGATCGCCCTCGTTCTTGGCCTGGTGCTTTTCGGCGAGCCGATCCGGCTGGAGGTCGTGATCGGCGGAGCGATCATCCTTGGGGCGATCGCGTTGCTCTTTCACCGCGAGGGGAGGAGGCGAGGATAGAGACGGGGCCGCGAGCGTGCAATGCAAGGAACGAACCCCTCCCCAACCCCATTCACAGGTGGGGCGTGGGTGGGGAGGGGTTCTTGCGAACGATCACGCGTGGCGGCTCTCGAAATGCTCCACCAATGCGGCAACCATGCTGTCGCCCATCTGCTGCCGCGTCTCGCGCGTACCGCTGCCCATGTGCGGCGAGAGGACGACGCGCGGATCGGCGCGGAGCGCTTCCGGGACGAAGGGCTCCTTTTCGAAGACGTCGAGTGCCGCTCCGGCGATCCCGTTTCCGGCGAGCGCCGTGATGAGCGCCTGCTCATCGACGATCGTGCCGCGCGAGACGTTTACCAGATAGCCTTCCGGGCCGAGGCTCGCGAGCACGGCGCCGTTGACGAGGCCGATCGTCTCGGGAGTGGCGGGACAGGTGACGATCAGAAGATCGGCCCAGGCCGCGAGAGCCTCGATGCCGTCGAAATAGGGAAGGTCGACAGGCTTTCGTCTCGGGCCGTAATAGGCGGTCGGCGCTCCCATCACGCTCAGCCGGGCGGCGACCGCCGAGCCGATATGTCCAAGCCCGACGATCCCCGTCTTCATCGATCTCAGCGAGCGGCCGAGCGGGAAGGCGCTCTCGCCCCACTTGCCCTCGCGCACGAAATCGTGGCCGCGCATGAGGCCGCGCGTGGCCGAAATGCTTATTGCAAGCGCAAGATCGGCGACATCCTCGGCAAGGATCTTCGAGGTATTGCGGACGACGACGCCACGGGCATGCGCGGTCTCGACATCAATGCCGTCGAGACCGGCACTGTAGCTGGAGATGATCTCCAGCGCCGGCAGGCGGTCGAGCATGGCCGCATCGATATGGGCGTGCCTGACGGCGATGCCGCGAACCCGCGCTCCGTATTCGGAAAGAAACGGCCCTATCGCCGAGGCATCCTTCGGCAGCCGGACGGTATTGAAGGTTTCCTTCAGTTCCAGATCGGTCTTTTCCGGCAGTTCGGCGGCCTGAAGGATGGTGATGTCCCGGAGCATCGTCATGCCTAGCGTCCCTTGGCCCGGCGCCAGGCGGCAAATTCCGTCTTCGTCTCATCCTTGGTTGCGGGATAGAGGCCGATGATGGAGCGGCCCTTCAGGACCTCCTCGGTGACGAAGTCTTCGAAGGCCGTCATCTCGACGGCTTCGGCGGCGATCTCATCGGCGAGATGGGCGGGGACGATGACCACGCCTTCGCGATCCCCGACGACGACGTCTCCCGGCCAGACGGCGACGTCGCCGCAGCCGATCGGAACGTTGATGTCGAGCGCCTGGTGCAGCGTCAGGTTCGTCGGCGCGGAAGGACGGCTGTGATAGGCGGGGATGTCGAGTTCGCCGATTTCCGGGCTGTCCCGGAAGCCGCCGTCGGTGACGACACCCGCGACGCCGCGCACCATCAGCCGCGAAACCAGGATCGAGCCCGCGGAAGCCGCCCGCGGATCCTTCCGGCTATCCATCACCATGACGAAACCGGGTGGGCACTTCTCCACGGCCGCGCGTTGCGGGTGTTCGGGATTTTGAAAGACGGAAAGCTGGTTCAGGTCCTCGCGGGCCGGGATGTATCGAAGGGTAAAGGCCTGGCCGACCATGTTCTTCGCCTTCGGCGAGACCGGACGAACGTCCTGGATGAACTGGTTGCGCAGGCAGCGCTTGAAGAGGGCGGTGCATAAGGTGGCGCAGCTTACGCCTTCGAATTTCCTGCGTGTCTCGTCGGACAGAACATAGGTGGTCATGTTTCCTCCCTGGAATTTCGTGAAATCAGAAAATGTCGGGCTCGCCCACGGGGGCGCCGAAGGCGGTTTCGAGAAAGTCGAAATCGCAGCCCTCATTGGCCTGCTTGATGTGCTTCGAAAACATCCAGCCATAGCCGCGCTCGTATCTGTCGGCGGGCCGCGTCCACTCGGCGCGGCGTTTCGCCAAGGTCACTTCGTCGACCAGCATGTCGATCGTCCGGTTGGGGACGTCGACGCGGATGATGTCTCCGGTCCTGACGAGCGAAAGGGGGCCGCCGACATGGGACTCCGGCGCCACGTGCAGGATGCAGGCGCCGTAGCTCGTCCCGCTCATGCGGGCGTCGGAGATGCGCAGCATATCGCGGTAGCCCTGCTTCAGGATTTTTTTCGGGATCGGCAGCATGCCCCATTCGGGCATGCCGGGCCCGCCCTTGGGCCCCGCATTTCTGAGGATGAGCACGTGGTCGGGCGTGACGTCGAGATCCTCGTCGTCGATGGCGGCCTTCATCTCCGGATAGCTGTCGAAGACGAGCGCCGGCCCCTCATGGACCCGCAGCCGCTCCTCGCAGGCGGACGGCTTCACGACGCAGCCATCCGGCGCCAGATTGCCCTTCAGGACGGCGAGCGAGCCTTCATGGTAGATCGGGTTCGAAAGTGGCCGGATGACGTCGGAATTGTACACCTCCGCCCCTTCCAGCGTCGCCCCCAGGGGAAATCCGCTCACCGTCATCGCGTCGAGATGCAGGAGCTCCTTCATTTCGGCCATCAGTGCACGAAGCCCGCCGGCATAGTAGAAGTCCTCCATCAGGTACTGCTTGCCGGAGGGCCTGATATTGGCGATCACCGGCGTCGTACGGCTGACCCGGTCTAGATCTTCGAGCGTCAGCGGCACCCCGGCGCGTCGCGCCATGGCGATGAGATGCACCACGGCATTGGTCGAACAGCCCGTCGCCATCGCCACTGCACTCGCATTTGCGACCGATTTTTCAGTGATGATCTGCTCAGGTCCCAGCTTCTCGTGCACCATCTCGACGATCCGCCTGCCGCATCGCGTGCTCATGCGGATGTGGTTGGTGTCGGCGGCGGGGATGGAGCTTGCGCCGGGAAGCGTCAAACCGAGCGACTCGGCGATCGCCGTCATCGTGCTTGCCGTTCCGAAGGTCATGCAGTGGCCGTAGGAGCGGGCGATCCCCTCCTCCACGCCGACCCATTGCTCATCCGTTATCGTTCCCGCACGGCGCTCGTCCCAGTACTTCCACGCATCCGAGCCGGAGCCGAGATGCTCGCCCTTGTAGTGCCCGCGCAGCATCGGGCCGGCCGGCAGGAAGATCATCGGGAGGCCGGCACTGATGGCCCCCATGACGAGGGCAGGCGTGGTCTTGTCGCACCCGCCCATCAGCACGGCGCCGTCGATCGGATGGCCGCGCAGCAATTCCTCGGCCTCCATGGCGAGGAAATTCCGATAGAGCATCGTCGTTGGCTTGAGCGAGCTTTCCGAGAGCGACTGCACCGGCAGTTCGACGGGAAAGCCGCCGGCCTGCAGCACGCCGCGTTTCACGTCCTCGATCCGGTGCTTGAAATGAGCGTGGCACGGATTGAGATCCGACCATGTGTTCAGGATGGCTATGATCGGCTTCTCGCCCCAGTCCTTGGCGTCATAGCCCATCTGCATCAGGCGGGAGCGGTGACCGGAAGAGCGCAGATCATCGGGGGCAAACCACCGTGCGCTTCGAAGTGTGTATGTCATTGGCTTGGATATTCCCGACAGGTGGATCTTCCACGCCGATGTAGCATGCCGGGAAACATGGCGCAATACACTAATGCATTAGTGTAGATCGGGCGAGCCGGGAGCAGCCTGCGGTGCTCCCGCAACGTTCCAACTCAATGCGTCGTCAGCACCTTCACTCCGCCTCTCCGGTCCAGGACGTCGACCACGACCTGGGATCTCGACCGCCTCAGGGCTATGTCAACCATCCCCGAACCGACCCGCAGCCGTTTCAGCACGACCTCGTCCAGGAAGGGCGGGAGCGTCGGTTCGTGCAAGGTCACATGCATCCTCCCGGCATCGAAGCCGAGGCCGATCATCGACTGGAGCAGATAGAGGGGCGCCGCCGCCGCCCAGGCCTGCGGCACGCAGGAAACCGGATAGAAGGTGGGCCCGCGGGCGCGCTGGCGCGCGAAGCCGCAAAATAGCTCCGGCAGACGTCTGAGGTCGGTGTAGGTGGAGGCCGCGAACAGCCCTTCGAAGATGCTCGCCGCCTCTGCTTGAAAGCCGTAGCGCACGAAGCCTGCCGCGATCAGCGCATTGTCGTGTGGCCAGACGGAGCCGTTGTGGTAGCTCATCGGATTGTAGCGCGCTTCCGAGGCGGCGATCGTGCGCACGCCCCAGCCGCAGAAGGAGGATTGCGCCATCAGCGTCGACACCACCCTGCCGGCGCGCTCCGGCAGGGCGATGCCGGTGAAGAGGGCATGGCCCGCATTGGAAGAGCGGACGCGGCAGGGATTCTTGTCCCCGTCGAGGGCCAGCGAATAGGTTCCGAGCTCATCGTCGTAGAAGGCCGTGTCGAACCGGATGCGCAGGTCTTCGGCCCGTCGTTCGAGCCTCAGCGCATCCTCGGCATGGCCGAGCTTGCGCGACAATCGGGCGGCCGCCTGCCAGGCGCCGAAGACATAGGCCTGTACTTCGGCGGCCGCGATCGGCCCCGAGGCCAGATTGCCCCCGGCATGGAAGATCGAATCGTGGCTGTCCTTCCAGCACTGGTTCACCAGGCCCTTTGCGGTGCGGCTTCCATATTCGACGAAGCCGTCGCCGTCGCGGTCGCCGAAACGGTCGATCCAGTCAAGTGCCGCCACCACGTTCGGCCAGAGGCTCCGCACGGTATCGAGATCGCCGGTGCGATCGAGATAGGCGCCGGCAAGCATGATGAAGAGAGGGGTCGAGTCGATGCTGCCGTAATAGCGCCGGAAGGGCACCTCGCCGAGTTCCGCCATTTCGCCGTAGCGCATCTCATGCAGGATCTTGCCCGGCTCCGCATCGGCGGCGGGGTCGAAATCGGTCGCCTGGTTGGCGGCCAGATGCCTGAGCACGCCTTTCGCGATTGCCGGGTCGAGCCACAGTGTTTCGAGCGCGGTGATGAGCGCGTCGCGGCCGAAGACGGTGCTGAACCAGGGAATTCCGGCGTAAGGGTAGGGACCTTCGGGGGTTTCCGTGAGCAGCATGTAGAGATCGGCGACGCTGCGCCTGACGGCTTCGTTGAAGACGGCGTTGGAGGTGACCACCGCAGCGGCGCGCGAGGCCGAGTAGCGCAGCGCCCTCCTGGCATCCCGCAACGCCAGAAAGAAGTTGAAGGACGGCGGGTGCGGGTTGTCCCGGACACTGTTGCAGACGATCTCGATGAAGATCGATTGCGCCTGGTGCGGCGCGAGCTCGACGACAAAGCTCGCCTCCTGTCCGGTGAGCCTCTCCGGTTCCGGATCGAAGCGGAGCGTCGTGCTGCGGGTCTGGCCGTCGAGGCCGTCATAGGCCAGAACGACCCGGGCGTTGCCGACCAGCGCGCTGTGATGGGTGCCGCGGCGCCGCCTGGGGGTGCCCCGCACCTCGAAAAGGTCGGCGAAGTCGGCGGCGAAGGACAATTCGACCTGCAGCCTTCTCGGCACTTCATCGAAGTTTCGGAAGACCAGGCGCTCGTAGCAGGCCTCCTGCCAGAGGAACCGGGTACGGCGCACGTGAATGAGGTCATGCTTCAACACCTCGCCACCGGGATCGAGCACGAGAGCCGGATTGGTGAGATCGCAGTCGAGCGTGGCATTGTCGTCCCTGAGCGTGGAACTCAGCAACAGCGACCGGGCGCCGTTCAACGTCAGCACGAACTGCGACAGATGGCGGGTGTCGCGGTGGAAGATCCCCTCCGGATTGGAAGGAGAGGAAAATGCGTCGCCGTTGTGATCGAACACGGCGAAGGTATCGCCGTGCTTCAGGGATCTGGAGCTTCGCTCGTAACGCGAAACCGCTGCAGGCCCCAGGTCGTCCGCAGATGTCACGTCGGGAGCGGCTTGGGCCGGCCCCCCGGAGAGATTGCTTCCCATCGGATCGGTCTCCGTTGCGTGCGAGCAGAATGAGGGAGGTGCGTGCCGTTTTCCACGCGCATCCCGCTTCGCTCCTCGAGTAGATCACGATGCGTTCAGGTCGATCAGAACTCATCCGTGATCCGGTATCAGGCGACCCTGGTAGAGCCGGGGCCCGCCCCGCTTTCGTTCGCCGCATGGATCGGCAGGACCCTTTGAGCGCCGCCTGCCAGGGCGCGATAGAGATCCAGATAGTCATCTGCCATGCGTCGGGCGGTGAAGCGTCTGTCGAAGGTCGCCCGGACCGTGTGGCGATCGAGCCAGTCGAGATCGTGGACCGCCTTCACGGCCTCCTCCATGCTGTCGACGATGAAGCCCGACACGCCGTGGTCGATGACCTCCGGCACCGAGCCGCAGCGGAAGGCGACCACCGGCGTGCCGCAGGCCATCGCCTCGATCATCACCAGCCCGAACGGTTCGGGCCAGTCGATCGGGAAGAGAAGGGCACGTGCATTGCCAAGGAATTCGCCCTTCTGACCTTCGTCTATTTCGCCGATGAATTCGACGTTCGGATAGCGCCGGACAAGCGGCTCGATCTCGTTCAGCCAATAGGCCGCGTCCGCTTTGTCGACCTTGGCGGCGATCTTCAGCGGCATGCCGACCCGGGCAGCGATTTCGATCGCGCGGTCGGGCCGCTTTTCGGGCGAGATGCGGCCAAGGAAGGCGAGATAGTCGCCCCTCGGCTGGCCGGTGAAGGGAAGGACGTCCGGAGCCAGACCGTGATGGACCGTGGCGACCCAATTGACCGGCGGCATCGGCTTTCGCTGGTCGTCGGAGATCGAAATCAGGGGAACATCCGGGAATGCGGCATAGAAGGGCTGGAGGTCGGGCAGATCGAGGCGGCCGTGCAGCGTCGTCACCGTCTTTCCGGCGAGGCTGCGAACGAGGGGAAAATGCAGGAGATCGATGTGGAAGTGCAGGACGTCGAAGCCATTCGCCTGCCGGCGCACTTCCTCCAGCATCAGCATGTGATAGGGAATCGGGTCCAGAACCGCAGGGTTCAGTCTCAGCGCCATATCCGAGCAGGGAACGAGCTTTGCCGAGGTCATCGAGTCGCCGCTCGCAAAGAGGGTGACCTCATGGCCCTGCCGGACGAGCTCTTCCGTCAGGTGGTGAACGACGCGCTCGGTCCCGCCGTAGAGCTTCGGCGGTACACGTTCGAACAGCGGTGCGATCTGGGCTATCTTCATGAGCGACGCTCCTTGGATCGGGAAGTCATGAAGCGTTGTGAGCCTCCGTTGGGAACCTCCGGGGCGGACAACATCTATGATCTAGTCGATGCGCCGGGCGCTTCAAGAGCAACGGCGAACCGACGCGGCCGGATGACGCCGATCTGTTCTTTATGGACGTGGGGCTCAGGCCGGCGCCCGGCCGGGCTCGTCATGCCGACCTTCGACGAGGTCTTCGCCCCGCACCGGTCGGCAGTTGACCTCACACACGCACGTCCGGTCGGAAGGTCGCTCAGCACTTTTCCTGGAAGTGGCCTGCATCACGAGAGTTTGCGGCTCGCTCCCATGAGAAATTCCTTCATTTTCGCCGCCGCCGGCGAGAGCATCGGTTGGCGGTATTGCAGAATGGAGATGTTGCGGCTGATGACCGGATCCACCAGCTCGACGATCCGGACGTCGACATTGGTCGTGAGCTGGCGGGAGTTTTCCGGAAGGATCGCTATACCCAGGCCTTCCGCCACCATGCTGATCGCCGTCGTCGAGAACCGCACCTCGTATCTCGTCTTGACCTCGACACCGGAGGCGATCAGCGCGCGATCGACGAGCCCGCGCAGGGGGTTGTCCTTTGCCAGTCCGATCAGGCCTTCGCCTGCGAGGCTTGCCCAGCTCACCTGCCGCGCCTTCGCGAACCTGTGGTCGGAGCGGCAGATCAAGGTGAGCTGGTCACGCATCAGCACGCTGGCCTGAATCTCCGGATCGTCGGCGGAAACGGTGCCGATGCCGAGATCCGCCTCGTTCCGCTTCAATGCGGAGCGGATCTCCTCCTCCGGCATGTCCCGCACCTGTACCGATATGTCGGGATAACGCTTGACGAAGCGCGCGATGACCGGCGGCAGCAAGGTCGCGGCCAGCACGATTGCCGCCGCGATCGTGACCCGGCCGCGCTGCAGGCTTGCCAGTTCGTGCACATTCGCAACCGCGATCTCGAGATCCGACATGACCTTGCGGGCCTGGGGTAAAAATTCCGCTCCGGCCGTCGTAAGGCTGACCATGCGTGTGTGCCGGTCGAACAGCCGGTGCTTGAGGGCAACCTCCAGATCCTTGATCAGGATGCTGATCGCCGACTGCGTCAGTCCCAGGTGGTCGGCCGCCAGATGGAAACGCCCGAGTTCGGCCACGGCAATGAACGCCTGCAACTGGCGAAGTGTCACATTCATCGGTACTTCTCTGTCTCGCGCCAGGCAGCAGCGCTGCCTGTTCCCGTTCCGCTTGAGCCAAGTTCCCCTTTTTCTGGCGCAAAAACAATGGATGTACCCGCGATCGCCTTGGACCGGGTCGTCAAGCTGCCGACAGCGGAGATTTGCCGGCCATCAGCAACCCGATCTCTTCCAGACGGCTGCGGTCGGGCGGAATTTCGCCGACGAGGCGGCCTTCATACATGACGAGGATGCGGTCTGAGAGCGTGAACAGTTCCTCGAGCTCCGTGGATATCAGCAGAATGGCCTTGCCGGCGCTGCGCTGCTCGAGAATCTTGTGCATCACCAGCTCGGTCGCGCCGATGTCGATGCCGCGCGTAAGCTGATTGATCAGCAGGAAATCGAACCGGCGGTCCAGCTCCCGCCCGACGACGAGCTTCTGCTGATTGCCGCCCGACAAATTCCGGATGCGGTCCCCCGGTCCAGACGCCTTGACCTTGAAGCGCCGCATGAGATCACGGGTCTGCTTCGTGATCTCGTTCAGGTCGAGCAATCCACGAGAGGAGAAGGGCGGCTTGTCGAACCGCTGGAGAATCAGGTTCTCCGTCAGTGGCAGCGGCAACACGATGCCCATCCTGTGGCGGTCCTCGGGGATATGCGCCATGGGCAATTGATTGATCTCCTGGGACGACCGGCCCGCCAGTTGAGTCCCGTCGAGCGTGACGCTGCCGGACGCCACCGGAAGGAGCCCCGTCAGGGCCAGCGCCAGCTCGCTCTGGCCATTGCCGGAGACGCCTGCGATCCCGACGATTTCATTGGCTCTGACCTCGAAAGATACGTCTCGCAGTGTCGGAAGCCCGGCTTCGCCGTCGCAGCTGAGATGCTCGACCGACAGCACGACACGACCGGGCTCGAGAGGTGCGCGCGGCAAATCCATCAGGACGTCTCTGCCGACCATCATGCGCGCCAGTTCGCGCGCGCTCGTCTCGGACGTTTTCACGGTACGTACCACCTTGGCATCGCGCATGACGCTGACGCGATCGCTGACGCGCATCACCTCGTCCAGCTTGTGCGAAATGAAGATGACCGTCTTACCGTCCGCGACGAGTTGGCGAAGCAGATGCAGCAGACGGTCCGTTTCCTGAGGCGTCAGGACCGCGGTCGGCTCGTCCAGGATCAACAGTTCGATGCCGTGGTAGAGCACCTTGAGGATCTCGACCCGCTGCTGTTCGCCAACCGACAGGCTGGAGACGAGCGCGTCGGGCGCGACGTCGAGACCGTAGCGGTCGCTGAGCTCCAGAATACGCGCATGGACCGCCTTCATGTCGCGGATCACCCTGAAAGGCGAGCCCTGGCCCAGCACGTAGTTTTCCGCGACCGTAAGGTTGGGGACCAGCATGAAGTGCTGGTGCACCATGCCGATACGATGTTTGATCGCTTCGCGGGGAGAGCCCAGCTTGAGCGGCCGGCCCTTGAAGACGATCCGCCCTTCATTCGGTGAGAGAACGCCGCAAAGAATGCTCATCAGAACGGTCTTGCCGGCGCCGTTTTCGCCGAGCAGCGCGTGAATCTCGTTCTCTTCGACGTCGAGGGTCACGCCGGCGCTGACGATGAGCGGTCCGAACCGTTTATGGATGCCATCCATCAAAAGCAGTTGCTTGCCCGTCATTTCTCCCCCTCAGCTTTTCTTGTAGGCGACGCCGAGCATGCTCGGTGTGTCGACCCGGTTTCGGACGAATATCAGCGCCGCGATCGTCATGACGTAGGGCAGCGCCTGGAAGAGCTGATAGGGGAGGAAGAGCACCGGCTGCGCCTGCAATTGCAGCTGCAACGCATAGAACACCCCGAAGAGCAGCGAGACGATGAAGGCGCCGATCGGCGACCATCTCGCAAAGACCACCACCGCAAGGGCGATGAAGCCGCGGCCCGAGGAAATGCCTTCGACGAACTGGTTGGAGTGAGCGAGCGTCAGAAAGGCGCCGCCGAGCGCCGCGAGCGCCGAGCAGATGAGCACCGCGCCATAGCGGTAGAGCGCTACGCTGCGGCCCGAAACGTCGACAGCCCTGGGATGCTCGCCGACGGCGCGAAGCGTCAGGCCGAACGAAGTCCTGTAGAGCACGAAGACGGCAAGCGCGGCCACCGGAAGCGTGCTGTAGACAAAGGCGTTCTGCCGGAAGAAGGCTTCGCCGAAGAACGGCAGATCGCTCAGCCACGGCAGATTGATTGGCTTGGCGATCTCGATGCCCTTGCCGGCCGAGGAAAAATAGGCGCGGAACAGAAAAGCCGTCAGGCCGAGGCCGAGCAGGTTGATGGCAGCGCCCACCACGATCTGGTCCGCCTTGATCGTGATGGTGAAGAACGCAAACAACAGGCCGACGAGAACACCCGCGGCGATCGCCGCGGCGACTCCGAGCAGGATGCTTCCGCTGGTGAAGGCGGCGGCGAAACCGGCAAAGGCACCCGCCAGCATCACGCCTTCGAGGCCGATATTGAGGACGCCGGCGCGCTCGGAAAACACTTCGCCGATTGATGCGAACATCAGCGGCGCTGCCAGCCGCCATGAGGCTGCGATGGTCGCGGCGAGAAAGCTCAGGCTTGCTACATCTTCCATGGGTCCACCTATTCGGAAGGGCGCATCGACGGGATCCGCAACACGGCAAATCCCACGACCGAGAGAATGACGATGCCCTGAATCACGAGCACGAGAACCTGAGGCACCTGCGCCGTGATCTGCATGAGCTCGGAGCCGCTTCGCAGGATTGCAAACAAGAGGCCCGAGAAGACCGCTCCAATCGGATTGTTGTTTGCGAGAAGAGCGACGGCGATCCCTTCGAAGCCGTAGCCCGGAGAGATCGACTGAAAGAGCCGCCGGGTGACGCCGGCGATCTCGAAGGCACCTGCGAGCCCGGCCATGCTGCCGCTCAGGCAGATCGACAGCATGATGTTCCTGGGAACGCTGATCCCGGCATAGCGCGCGGCGTCCGGGCTGATGCCGACCACCCTCAGCGCATAGCCCCGGGTGCTGCGAAACAGGAAAACATACATCACGACGGCAAGCGCCAGGGCGACGAGGATGCCGATGTGGAGGCGGGTCGGCGGCAGGATGCGCGGCATCCACGCCTCCTGGACCAGCCGGGCGGATTGCGGATAGGCCGCAGCCGCATCCCGCAATGGGCCGGTCACGAGATAGCTCGTCATGATGATGGCGATGTAATTCAGCATGATCGTCGTCACGATCTCGCTCGCCCGGAAATAGACCTTCAGAAGTCCGGCGATCGCCGCCCATGCCGCACCGGCAAGAGCGCCTGCGAGCATGACGAGCGGCACATAGACCCATGCGCTCAATCCGTCGAAGGAAACGCCCACGGCGGTTGCGGCGATGGCGCCGGCATAGAATTGCCCCTCGGCGCCAATGTTCCAGATGCTGCAGCGGAAGGCGACGCAAAGGCCGACGCCTATCAGGATCAGCGGCGTCGCCTTCAGGAGAATTTCGGCGATCGAGCGGGTGTCCTGGAAGACGCCAAGTACCATCACGTCGATCACGGCGCGTGCTTCGTAGCCGTTGAAGGCAAGAAGCGCCGCCCCGCATGCGAGAGCCACAACGACAGCGGCGACCGGCTGGATGATCGTGCGTAAAGGACCGAGCAGGCCTCGCCAGAGGGCGCCATAGGCCTGGGGGACAACCGCCAGCGGCTGTCCGCTTTCACTGTTTGCCATGAGTTTGCTGCCTTCGGATTAGGAAAAGCCTGAAGCTTTCCATCGAACAATCGATCGAAGCGGTTATCGTGGCCGGATGGGGCGCATGCGAATGGCCGGGCCGGCCCGATCCTTCGGGCAGTGCCCCATCCTTCTTGTACCTGCGGGCGTTATTTCTGCCGGGTCTTGATTTCACCGGCTGCGATCTTGCCCTTCACCTCATCGACGTATTTGCGTACGTCCTCCGTCACCGGATTTGCAGCCTGCTCATTATAGGTGAACCTCATGACGTCGGCATCTTTCAGGCCGAATTCGACATTGGTCGTCGGCTTTTTGCCGTTCTTGATGTCCCCGACGATGCGGATGACGCCCCGGGCATAGTCGGCGACGTAAAGCCCGAGGATGTTCTTGGGAGCGACCGAGGTGTAGTCGCTGAAGATGCTGAACGTCTTGACGTCGGCACCGGATTCCGCGGCTGCCTGGAATCCCCCCACCGTCGCCCCTGAAGCATTCGGCAGCACGAAGTCGGCCCCTTGCGAAATCAGGCTGAGGCTTGCCTCCTTGGTCGCGGTCGCGTCGGTGAAGTTGCCGATATAGACTTCACTGACGGGGAAGTCCGGCGCGACGCTTCGCACGCCGTTGGTGAAACCCTCGAAGGCCTCCTTTATCGGTGGGATCTCCATCCCTCCGACGAGACCCGCCTTCTTCCCCGTCTTGGCCGCGATCACGCCCATCAGGTAGAAAGGTTGGCTCGTATCCGTGTTGAGGCCGATGACATTTCCCTCGGATATGTAGCTCGAGGAAATAAGAAAGACCGTATCGGGATATTCCGGCGCGACCTCGAGAGCGGCATCCTGAAACTCGAAGCCGTGCCCGAGAATGACGTTGTAGCCCTGGCTGGCGAAGTCGCGGAAGGCTTTCTCGAAGGATGCAGGGTTCTGCTGCAGCTCGACATAGCTGACCTCGGCACCAAGTTCCTTCTCCACGCCCTTGAGCGCGTTGAAGCCTATCCTGTTCCATCCTTCTTCCGAAATGCTGCCGGGAACCAGCAGTCCCATCTTGAACGATGCGCCCCCGGCGAAAGCCGGCCCGGCGGCAATGAGCGCGGCCATTGCGATCGCAGACGCCAAACAGCCTCTTCTGGTAATCATCATGATGCTCCTCCCTTCCTCTCCTCATCATGCCCGTCCGACGGCTTGTTGCCGTTCAGGGGACATCTTCCAATGCGCGTATGGCCTCCATGGCAGGCGATGCGGGTGCTGCAACCGGCCGGCCTTTCGCGAGGACCTGCATGCAGTCGGGACCTCCGCTGACGAGCGCGCTGACATCCTCGCAATCGGTGACGACGAGGTCCGCCCAGGCGCCCTCGCGGATGCCGTAATCGGTGCCGAGATTCATCATGCGTGCCGGTATTGCGGTGATCATGTCATAGGCGGTGGCAAGCTCGTCGCCCCGCAGATGCCCGGCAAGCAGCGTCCAGCGCGCGATCTCGAGCATGTCGCCCGAGCCGGTCGGCACGAACGGATCCTGGATATTGTCGGATGCGGTCGCGATGGCGACCCCCGAACGGATCAGTTCGGCGACGCGCGTCAGACCGCGGGGCGGCAACATGTCGTGGCTGCGGCCCTGCAGGTAGAGATTGGCCGCAGGCAGTGTCACGACGGCGATGTCGAGATCGACCATCTGGTCGCGTATGCGCTCGAATTCCTTCCTCGGCAGCGCGCTCAGGACGGATGCGTGCCCGAGGAGAGTGCGACCCTGCAGGCCAAATCTCCGGACCCGCTCGAACACGGCGTCGAAAAGCGGCCGTTCGGGGTTCAGGTGTTCGTCAAGGTGTAGATCGATGGGCCGGCCATGCCGCTCGGCCGCGGCGAAGAGGATGTCGAGATACCGCATCGGGTCCTCGGCGACCGCCGGGGTGCCCCCGACCGCGTCGGCCTGTTCGACTGCGGCATCGATGTTCTTCTCCAGCCATTCGATATCCTGGTTGGGATGCGGCGTCATGAACGCGACGAGTTGCAGCGTCAGCCGGTCCGCCCATTCCGATCTCAGCCGTGCCAAGGCATTGATGCCGTTGAAGCCGGCATCCTTGTCGACATTGATGTGGCTGCGGATCGCCGTGGTGCCGCGGGCAAGGCAGCGTTCCATGGTCCGTGCCGCACGTCGCGTCACGTCTTCTTCCGGCGCCTGGCGGGCATATCTGGCGAATGCCTCCCGCGCTCCCTGCAAGGTTCCCGAGGGATTGGGCGTGAATTTGAGGACGCCAGTCTTGTCCAGATGCTGGTGGACGTCGACGAAGCCCGGCGAGACGAGCGCGCCGCGGAGATCGACGCCGATCACATCCGGGCCTGCTTCCAGGCGATGGCCGATGCTGGCGATGCGCCCGTCTTCCCCTATGAGAATGTCGCGTTCAGCGCCTGCCGCGGCTTCACCGGCGATGCGGCAGCCACGCAGGAGAAGTGCACGGCCGGCGCCGCCATAACGGGTTCCGAGAACCGTATGCATCGAGTGACTCCATTCCATTCCGTCTGGCCCATTCCGTCTGGCCCATTCGATCTGTATGGAGACTAAGAAGCGGCGATTATTGAGGCAATTTCATAGTAGATATATATTGTTTCGATTTGCTTATGAATTATCCGGCAGCGCCGCATCGCTCAGTGCAGCGTGCGGCTTCGCAAGAAGTAAAATAAGATAACGGCGTGTAATTCTCCATTACATCCCCCGAAAATCAGTTACAAGCGGATAAAAACAGGTTTTTCTCCGGAGAGGGAACCGGTAAAATTCCGAGATTTATTTCATTAGTCCAAGTTTATGCATGATAAGCCGATGGAAATAGCGATCAACCTGCAAGATGCACGCCATCAATACACTGAGTAGTGAATATAAGCATCGATATTTCCGAATAACACATAACGTTGACATCCGATCACCTAAGTATAGATTGTTGACAATCTAATCTGGAGTGTTTCGAATGGCAGCGTCGCCCTTTCTCAGGAGTGCAAGGTACCGTCCCCCGGCTGGGGCCGCGATGAGCGGGCCGGAGGCTGAGCAGCGTGTCGTCCAGGTCATCGTCGAGGCGATCATGCATCATCGGGTGGCCCCCGGCGCCAGGCTGATCGAGCGCGAGCTGGCCATCGCCTCGGGCGCCAACAGGTCGGCCATACGCAACGGGCTCATGCGCCTGGCGCATGCCGGGCTGGTGGAACTCAGTCCCAACAAGGGAGCGTCCATCGCCATGTGCTCGCCCGACGAAGCGCGGCAGATATTCGATGCGCGCATCGTGATCGAGACAGCGACGGTCGAGAAGCTCGCCGGCACGATCGGCGAGGCGGAGCGTGCGCGCCTGCGGTCGTTCGTGGAGGACGAACGCAACGCCTATGAAGAGGGCCGCATGGAAGAAGCCCGGCATCTGTCCCGGCGGTTCCATCTGCTTCTGGCGGAAATGGCCGGCAACGACGTGCTGACCGGGGTGATACGTGACCTCATCAACCGCCAGCCGCTGCTCTCCTGGTCAAGGCCGGACACCGAGCCGCGCTTCTGCGGCAATCACGCGCATTCCGAGATCGTCGAAGCGATAGCAAGCGGAGATGGCGAAAGGGCCGCCCGCCTCAACACGGAGCACCTGCGGGCCCTGGAACGTGAACTGGTGGCCGATCGAGCAGTGGCCATGCAGGCGTTTCGCTCCGTTCAGGCTAACGCGGGGTCCGGCGAAACCGAACGAGGGGAGGATGGCGACCCCGGTTTCGATTGAATCAGTGCGGCACGCGGCGGCGACCGCTGTTTTTTGGGAGGAGGAATGCATGAAACCGTTCGAATATTACGAGCCGGCAAGCCTGGCGGAGGCCAGCGATCTGCTGAGGCGGCTGGGCAAGGATGCCAGCATCATCGCGGGCGGCACCGATCTGCTGGTCGAGATGAAGGAGGAGCTTCGCAGCGTCCTTCACGTCGTCAACATCAAGAAGATCCAGAACCTGAGGGATTTTACCTATGATCCGGCCGCCGGGCTTCGCTTTGGCGCGCTGGTGACGGTCCGGGAGATAGAGACCTCGCCGCATGTCATCGGCAACTATCCGAACCTCGCCAAGGCGGTAAGCCTCCTCGGCTCGGTGCAGGTGCGCAACCGGGCGACCGTGGTCGGCAACATCTGTCGCGCCTCGCCCTCGGCGGATACGATCCCGCCCCTGATCGCCGACGGCGCCAGCCTGACCGTCTATAATGGAGGCACCGAGCGGACCGTTCTGCTGGAGGACTTCTTCACCGGTCCCGGCCGGACTGTTCTTTCGCCCGGAGATATCGTCACCGGCATATCCCTGCCGGCGCCCCGCCCGACGAGCGGCCGCGCCTACATCAAGCACGGCCGCCGCAAGGCGATGGAACTCGCGACCGTCGGCGTTGCCGTCAGTATCGAACACGCGGCCGGGCACTGCTCGGACATCCGCATCGCGCTCGGCGCCGTGGCGCCGACCGTGATCCGCGCCCGCAGGACCGAGGACCTTCTCAGGGGACGGACGATCGACGCGGCGCTGCTGGCCGAGGCTGCGGAAAGCGCAATGCAGGAAGCCACTCCCATCGGCAATGTGCGCGCAAGCGCGGCCTACCGCCGCGACATGGTCGGCGTGCTTACGCGCCGGGCGATCGGCTACGCCATGGGAGGTGCACAATGAACCGGCTCGTTTCGATGAAGGTCAACGGCGAGGCCCGTGAACTCGCGGTTGCTCCCAACCGTACGCTGCTCGATGCGCTGCGCAACGAGGGCAGTCTCACCGGAACCAAGAAAGGCTGCGACGTCGGAGACTGCGGCGCCTGCACGGTCATCATGGACGGAAGGCCGGTCAATGCCTGTCTGGTGCTCGCCGTCGAGGCCGAAGGCGCGACGATCGAGACCATCGAAGGCCTGCAGCCGGCTTACGACCGGCCGCACCTGCTGCAGCAGAAATTCATGGAGCACGGCGGTGCCCAGTGCGGCTTCTGCACACCGGGCATCATCATGATGGCCAAGGCGCTGCTCGACGAAAACCCGGACCCGATCGAGGACGAAATCCGCTTCGCTCTAGCCGGCAATATCTGCCGATGCACCGGCTACACCAAGATCATCGACGCTGTTCGGGCCACGGCCGAGGAACTGAGAAAGGCGGAGACACTATGAACACCTATGAAAGGATCGACAGAGACCTGTCCGACCGGGACTTCACCGTCGTGGGCAAGAGCGTCAAGCGGTCCGATACGCTGGAGAAGGTCACGGGTACGGCCAGATATGCAGGCGACGTCGCCTTGCCCGGCATGCTCCATGCCAAGATGAAGCGCAGCAATGTCGCGCATGCGCGCATCAGGAGCATCGACACGAGCAAGGCGCTGGCGCTCGAGGGGGTCAAGGCGGTGCTGACGCACCGGGACGTCCCACGCGTCCTGCATGCGGGCTCGCCGCATCCGCGCTCGGCATCCGTTACCAAGGACCAGTACATTCTCGATGACAGGGTGCGATACTGGGGCGAGGGCGTCGCCGCCGTCGCTGCCGTCAGCGAGGAAATCGCCGAGCGCGCGGTCGCGCTCATCGACGTCGAATACGAGCCCTTGCCCGGTCTTTTCACCATCGAAGCCGCATCGGAGCCCGGCGCCGCGCCGATCCATGAGAACGGTCTCGACCGGAACCATGTGCTGCCGCCGGTCTTCGTCACCCGCGGCGACGTCGACAAGGGTTTCGCCGAGGCGGATCTGATCCTCGAGCGCGAATACGATCTCGGCCGCCCGACACCGGCCTATATGGAGCCCAATGTCTGTGTGAGCCAGTGGGACGGCAACGGCAAACTCACCATGTGGACCTCGACCCAGAGCGCATTCATGGTCCGCGGCACGCTTGCCGAAGTGCTCGGCGTACCGCTGAACAAGGTACGCGTTATCGTCGATCACATGGGCGGCGGCTTCGGCGCGAAGCAGGATCTTTTTCAGAACGAATTCCTCTGCGCCCTGCTTGCGCGGCAGACGGGGCGTCCGGTCAAGATGGAGTTCAGCCGCAAGGAAACCTTCCTCGGCGGCCGCTCGCGCCACCCCGGCAAGATATGGCTGAAGCAGGGCTTCACCAAAGACGGCCGGATCGTCGCACGCGAAGCCAGGATCACCTTCAACTCCGGCGCCTACGGCTCGCACGGTCCAGGCGTCACCAATGTCGGCACTGCAGCGCTGACCTCGCTCTACCGCTGCGAGAATGTGCGGCTGGAAGGCCGCTGCATCTATACCAATTCGCCGATTGCCGGCGCCTTTCGCGGCTACGGCGTCGTTCAGACATATTATGCGCTCGACCTCATGATGGACGAGGCGGCCGAGAAGCTCGGCTTCGATCCGGCCGAGTTCAAGCTGATGAACGCCGTACGCGAGGGCGACATGGCACCCTCCGGGCACCCGATCGTCGGACATGGCCTCGGGGATTGCATCCGCCGCGTCATGCAGGAGACGAACTGGCACGACTTGCGCATGCGAGAGAAGCCGGAAAGCGTCAGGCGCCGCGGGATCGGGATCGGCTGCGAAATGCATGGATCCAGTGCCTATCCGGGTATCAAGGAACAGGGCAACGCAATCGTGAAGATGAACGAGGACGGAACGGTGACGCTGATCACCGGCACCGCCGGCCTCGGCACCGGCGCGCACACGGCGTTGTCGCAGATCGTCGCCGAGGAACTCGGCGTGCCCTTCGAAGCCGTCTCGGTCGTTCAAGGGGATACCGATATCGTCCCCTGGGATATCGGCGCCTTCGCCAGCCACACGACCTATCTCGGCGGACGGGCGGCTCAGCTCGCGGCCGCCGACGTGCGCAGACAAGTGCTCGAACACGCCGCGCCCCTGCTCAAGGCCGAGCCCGAGGATCTCGCGATCCGGGACGGTTTCGTGGTCGTCACCAACGGCTCGAACCGCAGCATCCGGCTTTGCGAGGCCGTCGGGCCGCAACGGGGAATGCCGGCGGTGCAACTGGTCGGCGTAGGCACCTACATGCCGACCAAGTCCTACTCCTTCGCCGCCCATTTCGCCGAAGTCGAGGTGGATACCGAAACCGGCGAGGTCGCCGTTATCGAGGTCGTGCCGGTACACGAGATCGGCAGGGTCATCCATCCGATCGCCGCGGCCGGACAGATCGAGGGCGGCATTCAGCAGGGCATCGGCCACACCCTCAGCGAGGATTATGTCATCGACCTTACCGATGGCCGTTCCCTCAATCCCAGCTTCGTCGATTACAAGATGCCCTTGTCGATGGACATGCCGTCGATCCGCACCATCATCCTCGAAACGGCGCCGGATCCCGGCGGTCCCTACGGTGCCAAGGGCGTCGGGGAGGATCCGATCATCGCGATCGGACCGGCTATCGCCAACGCCATCCACGACGCCATCGGCGTCCGCTTCCACCACTACCCGATAACGCCGGAGCAAGTGTTGAACGCCCTCAAGTCCAAAGCCAACGAAACGAGGCAGTGATGCAGACCAACCATCTTCAGGACAGCAAAATTCCCGTCACGATCCTGACCGGCTTCCTCGGTGCCGGAAAGACAACGCTTTTGAACCACATATTGACGGAACGACACGGTCACCGCATCGCGGTGATCGAAAACGAATTCGGCGAGGTGGATGTGGACTCGGATCTCGTGCTCGCCTCCGAGGAAGAGATCTACCAGATGAAGAACGGCTGCATTTGCTGCTTCGTCGATGTGCGCAACGATTTGATAGAGGTGCTGCAGAAGCTGCTTGCCCGAAAGGACAAGTTCGACCACATCCTGGTCGAGACCAGCGGGCTTGCCGATCCGACCCCCGTCGCGACGGCTTTCTTCATCGATGATGAAATCGGCAAGCACGTAACGCTGGACGGCATCGTGACGCTGGTCGATGCCAAGCACATAGGGCAGCATATCGACGATCCCGTCCTGGACGGACGCGACAACCAGGCCGTCGACCAGATCGTCGCCGCCGACCGCATCATCATCAACAAGATCGACCTCGTATCGGAAGGAGAGATCGCTCCGCTCGAGCGCGGCATGCGCAAGCTCAACCAGACCGCCGAAATCGTACGCTCGAGCTACGGCAAGGTGGAGCTGTCGAGCATTCTCGGCATTTCAGGCTTCGCGCCGTCCTACGTCGCCGAACGTGCCAAGCTGCTCGACCTCGATCACCATCACCACCACGATCATCACCACCATAACCATCATCTGCATGACGCGACGGTCAGCTCGGAATCCTTCGTCTTCGACCGGCCTTTCGACCAGCGCCGCCTGACGGACTATCTCTCGGGCCTGCTTCGGGAGGAAGGCGACGACATCTTCCGGACCAAAGGCATCATAGCGATTGCCGACGATCCTCGCTTCTTCGTGCTGCAGGCGGTGCACAAGCTGATGGACTTCCGTCCGGACCATGTCTGGGGGAAGGACATGCCTTACACGAAGCTGGTCTTCATCGGCCGCAACCTCGACCGGGCGGCGCTGGAAAAAGGACTGGAGCTTTGCCTTGCCTCGGCGGGCAGTACGGATAATTGATCCGGGGGAATGACGCCAATCCGCCGAGGCCGGGAGGCTTCGGCGGATTTGTCATGTTTGAGCGGGAACAGCGGATCCCACTTGCCGCAGCCCGGCCGGAAAAGGCGAGGGCGGAAGGGGGCATCCTCACCCGCCGTTGATTGCATAAAACCGCACCGCCCCCGGAGATGGCCGGGGGCGGTGCATGCCGTGCATTCGCTTGCGGGTGCGCCTAGCCGGGATGCCGCATGGCGCCCTCACCGAGCAAATCCGGCTGCACCTCCTCGCGCGGAGGAACGCCGTTAAAGAGCAGGTTGAGCAGCACCGCCGAGAAGGTTCCGACGAGAACGCCGCTGTGGAAGAACCGGTCGATGAACTCCGGCAGCTGGGCGAAGATCTTGTCGGCGACCACCGGGATCATCGCGAGGCCGACGCTGACGGCGACGATGTAGAGGTTGCGGCGGTTGTCCACGAAGTTGACCCGGGCGAGAATCTTGACGCCCGTCGCCGAGACCATGCCGAACATCACGATCGCGGCGCCCCCGACGACATAGCTCGGTATCGACGCGGTGATGAATGCGATCTTCGGCAGGCAGCCGAGAAGGATCAGGACCACGCCGCCCGCTGCAACCGCCCAGCGGCTCATCACACCGGTGATCTGGAGCAGGCCCACATTCTGGGCATATGTGGTGTATGTGAAGGTGTTGAATATCCCACCGATAATGTTGCCGAGACCATCCGTGCGCAGCCCGCGCGCCAGGTCGGCTTCGCTGATCGTGCGGCCTGCCATGTCGCCGACGGCCAGGATCTGGCCGGTCGCTTCGATCATCATGACGATCATGACCGTGCAGAGCGCAACCGTCGCCCACAGGTCGAATATCGGCATGCCGAAGGCGAACGGCGTCACGACCGTGATCCAGCTCGCATCGGCGACCCCTTGGAAGTCCACCTTTCCGAAAGCGACAGCGATGGCAAATCCGATCCCTATGCCGAACAGGACGGCCAGGTTCGCGAGAAATCCCTTGAGAAAGCGGGTCATCAGGAGAATGGAAACCAGCACGATGGCAGCGACCGCAAGAGCGAAGGGCTGACCGTAGGCCGGATTGGGAATGAGCCCGTCCGGGCCTTTTATCATGGGTTGTCCACCCGCCGCCCAGTTTACTCCGACCCGCATCAGGGACAGGCCGATGACCAGCATCACCGTGCCGGTGACCACCGCCGGGAAGAAGCGAACCCAGCGGCTGAAATAGGGGGCGGCCAGAAGCGTGAACACGCCGGATGCGATGACCGCACCGAGAACGCCGGGCATTCCGAGGTCCGGATCCGTGCCCGTGGCGATGATCGGGGGAACCGCGGTAAAGCCGATGCCCATCATGATCGGCAGACGCGCGCCGACGTTCCAGATGCCGAGACACTGGATGAGGGTGACGATGCCGCAGCAGAAAAGATCCGCGCTGATCAGCATGGCGATCTGATCCTTGGAGAGATTCAGCGCGCTGCCGATGATTAGGGGAACCGCGATGGCACCGGCATACATCACCAGGACATGCTGCAGGCCGAGCGCCGCCAGTTTCGGCGCGGGAAACATTTCTTCGATAGCATCGCACTTCGAGTCCGTATTCATTTCGCTCCTCCCATAATTTTTCCAAGAGCCTGACGCCGAACCCCGACCCTCCTCCGGCCGGCGAACGGGCGGTATTCCTCACCTCATCTTCACCTCGATATCTTCACGTGGGCGGGAAGGGACGGCAGCGCGCCGCCCGCTCCAGCGATGTGCGAGCCCGGTATCGATATCGAACAGATCAAGGACGCGTGCCACGGTATGATTGACCATCTCGTCCAGCGTCTGCGGACGGGCATAGAAGGCCGGGACGGGGGGACAGATGATCGCCCCCGCCTCCGTCGCCTGGGCCATCGAACGAATATGGCCGATGTGCAATGGCGTTTCACGCAGCATGAGAACCAGCCGGCGGCGTTCCTTCAGCGTTACATCGGCCGCCCGGGACAGTAAGCCGGAAGTTACGCCGGTTGCGATTTCCGACAGGGTCTTGATCGAGCAGGGTGCAACGATCATCCCGAGCGTGCGGAAAGAACCGCTGGAGCACGAGGCGCCGATGTCCTTGTTGGAATGGACGCAGCAGGCGAGGGCTTCGACGTCGGCGACCTTGAAGTCCGTTTCCATCGCCAGCGTGATCTGGGCGGCTCGGCTCATCACGAGGTGCGTCTCGATGTCCAGATCCCGCAGGATCTCCAGGAGGCGGATGCCGTATATCACGCCGGAGGCGCCGCTGATGCCGACGATGATCCGCTTTCTCTGTTCCCGGTCCGCCTTCATCGCTTTCACCTCCAAGCGTCGCCATTGTCTCTAAGGACGGCCGAATTTCGCGAGAATCGCCGAAGCGCGGTCGAAGGCAGCCTCGTCGATCCTGGCGAGCACGCCGTGAAAATCAGGCCCGCGGGTCGCGTCGAGGCCCATGCGGGACGTCGTACCGATACCGGATGCCGAAGGGTCGAGCGCGTTGCCGGGCAGCCCTTCGATGATGACGACATCCTTGTGCGGCTGGAAATGGGCGGACATGGCCCAAAGCACGTCGGAATCCCGCGTTATGTCCACGTCGGCATCGACGGCGATCACGGTCTTCAGATAAGCGTCCCAGCCGAGCAGTCCGAGCATGATCTGTCGGGCCTCGCCGGGTCTCGTCTGGTTGAGGGCGACATAGGCGTGAAAATGCGTGCCGGATGCCGGATAGTGGACTGCCGTCACGCTCGGGAAGCGCTGCTTCAGCTTTTCCACCATCTCCGCCTCGCGCGGAACACGGCCGAGGTTGAGATGTTCGGACGAGTTGCCGCCGGCGACGCTGACAAGGATGGCGTCCTTGCGGCGCAGCAACGTCTCGACGCGAAACAGATTGTTCGTCGATCGGTCGGACGAGTAGCCCGTGAACTCTCCGAAGGGCCCTTCGGCAACCTGCGTTTCGGGCTCGATCACCCCTTCCAGTACGATTTCGGCATAGGCCGGAACCCGGATGCCGTATTTCGGCGTCCGAACCACCTCGAGCGGCTCGCCGATGAGGCCGCCGGCGACGTCGCGCTCGTCCTCACCGAACGCCAGGCGCGCCGAGGCTGCGATCATGAAGAGAGGATGCGCGCCGATGACCATGGCGACCTTCAGGTTCTCGCCGCGGTCCTTGGCCATGTTGAGCAGCCGCCACAGATGTCCGCGCGAATGCAGGCTCGTCGCCAGCTCGTTCTTCGAATGGATCATGGCGCGGTGATAGCTGAGATTGCCGGCGCCGGTGTCGGGATGCTCGGCGATGATTATGCCGCTGGTGATGTATTTCGCCCTGTCAGTCGCGAAGTGCTTCAGCATCGGCAGCGTGCCTAGATCGATGTCGTGCTCTTCCACGCATTCGGTCACCGGTCCGCTGTCGACCAGCCGCGGCGGCAGGGCTTGCCGCGAGCGTGCCTGATAGGCTTCGTGCAGCCGGTCCTGGGAGGTCCCGAACATCCGGGCGATCCGCTCGCGCGATCCGAAGGTGTTGGCGATCACTTCGCCGCCGACGCCCTCGACGTTGCGGAAATGCAGGAGCGGCGCCCGGCCTTGCTGGTTGAGCTTCCAGATGAACGCCGATGCGTCCTGGTCGTCCGTGATACGGTCTTCGATGGTGAGTACGTCTTCGGGATACGCCTTCTGGTATTCCCGGAGAAAGTAGCGGACGTCCTGGCTGCCGAACTCCATAATACTGCCCTTCGCGGTGTCGTTACTTCACATGAGCGGGCAGCGGCCTTGGAGGGAGCCGCTGCCCTGGAGCGGGATGAGGAAAATGCGAGCGATGTTCCGCCCGAATCCCGCTCTGACTGGGGATCGACCGGGGCCGATCAGGCAGGAGTAGGCTGGCGCTCCTCTCGCCTCAGACCCGCATATGTATCGGTCAGGCGCGCCTGAGCTTCCTCGAGATTGCGTGGCGGAGGGGTCGGGTCGATGCCGACGAGCTTGGCGATGTTGTTGCCGAGATAGCCCTCGAGATCGTCTTCGGAAAGCCCGAGGCCGTGGGGCGGTTCGTGGCAGAGAACCTCGAGCTCGCGCAGCCACATGCCGGGTTCGTTTGGCGGCGAGTCCGTACCGAAGACGATCTTGTGTTTCGGCAGCTCTTTCGCGAATTCGACGATGCGGGATTGGAAGCACCAACCGGACTCGCAGTAGACGTTGGGTGTATCCATCGCCATCCAGAAAGACTCGAACGAGTAGTTGCCCCCGGTCTGGATCCCGAAATGCCCGATGATGAAATTGACCATCGGGAACTCGCGAATGATCGGATAGAACATCGTCGGAATGGTGTAGGGCCCGTCACCGGTGTGGATGAGCACGGCCACTCCGAGTTCCGCGCACTTCTTCATCGCCGGGCGAAGCCAGTCGAGGGCCCGGTCGGGCCGGTAACCATGCATGTTGGCATGCAGCTTCAGCATCTTGAAGCCGTATTCCTTGACATGGAATTCGAGCTCGGCCGCGCCGTTCTCTGGCCCCCAGCGGGGATTGTAGTTGAAGTTGCCGATGAAGCGGTCCGGGTATTTTTGGCAAAGTTCGGCGATATACGCCATGTAATCGCGGATGCCTTCGCGGCCCATGCGGTTGCCGTCGCGATAGCCTGTATTGCCGGGCGGCGGCTGGATGAAGCCCATGTCGATCCGGCGAGGCTTGCCGTTGATCATATAGGGTCCGTCCATCAGTTTCAGCATGCGCTCGCCGTTGAAGGGCGTGCCGGTGTGGCGCCATGCCTCGTCGACCAGATTGGTCGGGTGGAGGTGGGTATCGATGATCATGCTATTTCTCCGATTTCATGAAACGCGCGTGCGGAAGGCTCATGCCGGCTGAAGGCTGGCATGGGTGCCCTTGAGGCGGGCCTGTGCCTCCTCCAGGCTGCGCGGCGGCGGTGTCGGATCGAGACCGATCATCCGGGCGATGTTGTTGCCGAGGTAGTCCTCGAGCGTATCCTCGTCGAGGTTCAGCCCCTGGGGCGGCTCGTGGCACAGCACCTCGAGAAGGCGCAGCCACATTCCCGGCTCGTTCGGGGGCGTGTCGGTGCCGAACAGGATCTTGTGCTTCGGCAGCTCCTTGGCGAATTCGACGATGCGCGACTGCAGGCACCAGCCGGATTCGACATAGATGTTCGGCGCATCCATCGCCATCTGGAACGGCTCGAAGACATAGACGCCACCCGTCTGCACGCCGAAGTGCCCGAGGACGAAATTGACCGACGGAAACTCTCGAATGATCGGATAGAATTCGGTCGGGATGCTGTAGGGGCCGTCGCCGGTATGCACCTTTACGATGAGGCCGAGATCGGCGCATTTCCGCATCGCGGGTCGCAGCCAGTCGAGCGCCCGGTCGGGGCGGTAGGCGTGCATGTTCGCCTGAAGCTGCACCATCTTGAAGCCGTATTCCTTGGCGTGGTGCTCGATTTCTTCGGCGCCGTTCTGGGTGCCGTAGCGCGGATTGTAGACGAAACAGCCGAGGAAGCGGTCCGGATATTTCTGAACGAGCTCGACGGTGTAGGACATGTAGTCCCGGATCGCCGCCTTGCCGGTCAGATCGCCGTAGCCGTCGGTGTAAATCGTGTTGCCCTGCGGGGGCTGGATGAAAGCTTTGTCGATGCGGCGCGGCTTCCCGTTCACATAATAAGGGCCGTCCATCATCTTGAGGAGGCGCTCACCTGTAAAAGGCTCGCCATCGTGCCGCCAGGCCAGATCCACAATCTTGGTCGGGTAGCAGCTAATGTCGATAATCATCAGTCTCTCCAAAGTTGCCGTCAATCCAATTCACGGATTGTCCGTGAGCGAAGCGCCCCGGAGTTCGACGTCAACTTTGCTGAAGGCGAGGTCAGAAAGATCCGGCGGGCTGCGGTCTGCGCGATCGCATGCCAGCAATTCCCGACCGGATGTTGTATCGTGAGATACTAACGCGGCTGACCGCTTCTACTGACGTGGAGAATACTAAGACAGCTTAGGTGGAATGAAAAGTACATTTCATCAAACTGATCAATTAATAAATATTTCGAAAGAATGCATTCTGTGAGTGGTTGCTGAGCGGAGTACAAATATTGGACGACACCGCAAAAGAAAACGGAGAATTTCCCGCTGCGGCCGGGATCCTCCTCGGCCTGGGGCTCGGGGGCTTCTTCGACGGCATCGTTCTGCATCAGGTGCTGCAGTGGCATCACATGCTGAGCAGCGCAGGCTTTCCCCCCGACAGCCTCGAAAATCTGAGATTGAATACGTTCTTCGACGGCCTCTTCCATGTGGCCACATACGTCTTCGTCGTGCTGGGCCTGATCGTTCTGTGGCGCCGGGGGCGGCGGACGCCCCTGCTTTGGTCGGCAAGGCTTATTGCCGGTACCTTCCTCATCGGCTTCGGTGCCTTCAACCTGATCGAAGGCACCGTCAACCACCAGATCCTCGGCCTGCATCACGTCAACGAGACCGTGCCGCACGACCAGTGGGTCTACTGGGACACAGGCTTTCTGCTCTGGGGAGCCTCGATGCTGATTGCCGGATGGGTCCTGTACCGGTCCGGTAAACGAGAGCGTTCGAGATGACGGCTAGGGGGAACCGCCTCACAGCAGCCGGTGCCGCACCAGAATCTCCCGAATGCTTGCGTCCTGCTCCTCGCTCGGGAGCAGCGCCGGCTGGCGGGAGGCCCCGACGGAGGGATCCTGCAGGTAAAGTGAGCGCTTGACCAAGGCCGGCGGGAAGCCGAGAGCGTAAAGTTCGGTGCGGAAGGCGGTGTAGAGTGCCTGCTGGCGTTCCGCCTCGGCAATGTTCCCGTTGTTGAACGCGCTGAGAATGCCGGCGAGGACCTCCGGCATTGCATTGCCGAGGCCGGAAATGCAGCCGGCCGCACCGTTCTGCAGCGACCAGAGAACCAGATGGTCGGGCCCGGAATAGACTTCGAAGCCCGGCACGTCGCGCGCCACCTGCAGATAGGCCTCGAGCGTATCCTGCGCACCGCCGGAATCCTTGATCCCGGCGATATTGCCGTGCGAGGCAAGCTTCAGAGCCGTCTCCGGCTCGATATGGTTCTGGGTGCGGGAGGGAATGTCATAGAGATAGACGGGGGTCTCTACGGCATTGGCGACCGTCGAGAAGTGCCGGATCAGGCCGTCCTGCGTACAGGCGATGAAGAAGGGCGTGATGACGGCGATGCCGCTGACGCCGATGCGGTCGAAGGCGCGCGCGAGCTGCAGCGTCTCGAAGGTCGCGGGCATGCCGGCATTGACGATGACATCGACGCGGCCGCCGACCTCGTCGACCACTTCCTCGGTGAGCCGGATTTTCTCCTCGTGCGTGAGCGCAGTGAAATCGCCATTGGTGCCGGCGCACATGATATTGTTGCCGGCGGCGACCTGACGGCGCACCTGGGCGCGGGTCGCCTCGTAGTTGATGGTCTCGTCCTCGTTGAAGCAGGTGACGAGGGCGACGAAGGCTTTCTTGGACATCAGTGACTCCGCTTTGGGATGGGAATGTCGGCAGCCCCGGCCGGCACCGATGCGAGGTGGCCGGCCTTTGCATCCGGATCGGGATCGAGGCTGGCCGCGAGAAGGGCGCGGGTATAGGCCTGCCGCGGGGTATCGAAGACCTCGCGGACGGTGCCGAGCTCGACGACCTCTCCCTGCTGCATGACCATGACGTAATCGGCGAAATCGCGAACGACCGGCAGGTCATGGGCGATGAAGATGAAGGCGATCCCCATCTCGCGGCGCAGCCTGTCGAGAAGCTCGATCACCTGCGCCTGGACGGAGACGTCGAGCGCGGAAACGGCCTCGTCGCAGATGATCAGCTGCGGCTCGAGCGCAAGCGCCCGGGCAATGGCGATTCGCTGGCGCTGGCCGCCTGAAAACTGGTGCGGATAGCGGCTCATGTGTTCGGCCGAAAGGCCGACCTGCACCAGGAGCTCCGCCACGCGTTCACGCCATTTCGCCTTGGGCAGGATGTCCGGATGGATGACCCAGGCCTCGGAGATCAGCTGGTAGACCGTCATGCGCGGGTTGAGCGATTGGGTCGGGTCCTGGAACACCATCTGGAGGTCGCGCCTGAGCTTGTAGAGCTCAGCCGGCGAAAGCGCGAACAGGTCGCGGCCCTTCCAGAGCGCCGTGCCGCCATCCGGCTCGTCGAGACGCAAAAGGGCCCGGGCAAGCGTCGATTTGCCGGAGCCGCTTTCTCCGACGACAGCCATTGTCTCGCCGGGCATGAGATCGAAGGAGATGCCCTTCAGCGCTTCGAAGGAGCCGTAGGTCTTGCGCACGTCGCGCACGCTGAGCAGGGGTTCGGCGCGCGCGCCGGGTTCGTGCATCGCGCCCTTGCCGGGGGCGGCGGCGATGAGCTTCTGCGTGTAGGGATGCTGCGGGTTCTTGTAGATCTCGCGCACGGTTCCCGCTTCGACGATGGCGCCCTTTTCCATCACGACGACCCGGTCGGCGATCTCGGAGACGACGCCGAGATCGTGGGTGATGATGAGCACCGCCATGCCCGTTTCGCGCTGAAGCTCCTTCAGAAGCTTCAGCACTTCCGCCTGCACGGTCACGTCGAGCGCGGTGGTCGGTTCGTCGGCGATCAGGAGGTCCGGCCGGAGCGCCAGCGCCATGGCGATCATGACGCGCTGGCGCTGACCGCCGGAGAATTCGTGCGGATATTTGCGCATTGCCCGCTCGGGCTCGGGAATCCCGACGCGGCGAAGGAGCCGCAGCGCCTCTTCGCGCGCCTTGCTGCCGGCGAGCCCGTGCGTGGTCATGGCTTCCGAGATCTGCCAGCCGACGCTGTAGACCGGATTGAGATGGCTGAGCGGATCCTGAAAGATCATGGCGACCCGGCGGCCGTTGACCTCGCGCCGTTCCTCGGCAGGCATTGTCAGCAGGTCCCTGCCGTCGAGCAGGATTTCGCCGGCGCTGATGCGGCCAGGCGGCATGTCGATGAGGTTCATGATCGCCGAGGAGGAGACGGACTTGCCGGAACCGCTTTCACCGAGGATCGCGAGGGTCTCTCCCTTGTCGAGGTGATAGGAGATCGACTTCACCGCATGGACCACGCCGGTCGCGGTGTGGAACTCGACGGAGAGATTACGGACCTCGAGCAGATGTTCAGCCATTTTTGCCGCCCTTCATTTCGAGACGCCAGCGCTGTACCGGATCGAGCGCGATCCGCATCCAGTTGGACAGCAGGTTGAGCGACATGGTGGTGAGAATGATGGCAAGGCCGGGCCAGAAGGAGAGCCACCAGGCATTGGTGAGATATTGCCGGCCCTGCGATATCATCAGGCCCCAGGTGATTTCCGGCGGCTGAATGCCGATGCCGAGGAAGGACAGCGCGCTTTCCGCCAGCATGACATAGGCGAAATCGAGGGTGGCGAGCGTCGTCAGCGTCGGCAGCACGACCGGCAGGATGTGGCGGAAGAGGATGCGCTTGCTGGAGGCGCCCATGACCCGGGCCGCCTGCACGAACATGCGTTCGCGGATCTCCAGCACTTCGGCCCGCGTGGTGCGCAGATAGACCGGAATGCGGGTGATGGCGAGCACCAGCATGAGGTTGAGGATCGAGGAGCCGAGCACATAGAGCACGATCACCGCGATCAGCAGAGACGGGAAGGACATGATCACGTCGGCGAGACGCATGATGATCTGGCTCATGCGCGGCGAGGAAAAGCCGGCGATGAGGCCGAGAACGGTGCCGATCACCGAGGACAGGATCACGGCGCCGGCGGCGACCATCAGGGTGTTCTGGGCCGCAACGATGATGCGGGCGAAGAGCGGACGGCCGAGCGCGTCGGCGCCCATCCACCAGACCCAGGCGCGTGTCCAGTCGAATGGCGGCAGATTGCGGCCGCGCAGGTTCTGCTTCGTCGCCAGGTCGCCCACCCAGGCCGGGCCGATGACGGCTATGACGAGGATGACGAGAAGGAAGATCGCGGCGCAAAGCGCGAACTTGTCCGCCAGCAGCATGCGCAACATGCGTATCGGAAAGGACGGCTCTGCGGCGATGACATTGTCGGTGGTTGCCAGGGTCATGGTCCGTCGCCTCCTCAGTGCCGGATGCGAGGATCGAGCAACGCATAGGCGAGATCGATCAGCACGTTCATGAGGAAGATCGCAATGGCCGTGACGAGGATCGCCGCCAGCACCACGTTGAAATCGCGCTGCAGGATGGAATCGATCATGAGCTTGCCGACGCCGGGAAAGCCGAAGATCGTCTCGACCACGACCGCGCCGTTAAGCAAGCTTGCCGCCTGGTCTCCGACTACGGTGATGACGGGCAGCATCGCATTGCGCAGAGCGTGGATGAAGATGATCGGCCCGGACTTCACGCCCTTTGCCCGTGCGGTCTTCACGTAGGCCGAGGACAGTGCGCTGACCATGGAGCCGCGCACCACCTGGACGATGATGCCGAAGGGGCGGACGAAGAGAACCGCGATCGGCAGGATCCAGTGCACGACCGATCCGGTGCCGGATGTCGGCAGGATCGCGAAGTTGATCGAGAAGATGACGATGGCGACGATCGCCAGCCAGAAATCCGGAACCGACGCGCCGATGAGCGAGACCATCGACGACAGCCGGTCGAAGAAACCGCCGGAGCGGAAGGCACCCAGCGAGCCGACGACGATCGCCGCTCCCGTGACGAGCGTCATCGTGATGACGGCAAGCCAGAGGGTCCAGGTGAAGGCTTCGAGGACGACATCGAGCGCAGGGCGGGCCTTGCGCAGGGATTCGCCGAGATCGCCGGTGACGACATCTCCCACATAGCGGGCGAACTGGACGAGGATCGGATCGTTCAGTCCGTGCAGCTCGCGGAACTGCTCCTTCATCTCGGCGGAGGCTTCGACGGGCAGAAACAGCGCCGCCGGGTCGCCGGTCATCCGGGACAGGAAGAATACCATGACGATCAGGCCGATGAGCGAGATCAGGCTTGCGAGCGCACGTTGGCGGATGAATCTGAGCATGGCAGCCCTCGATTTTGCATGAGGCGGCGGGGGTCCCGCCGCCGGAAGTTTCATTTCGAATGGCCGCTCGTCCGCGGTTCAGATCATTTGATCTTGATCTCGGAGAGCTGCAGCATGGAATTCGTCGCCATCGTGGGCTTGAAGTCCAGTCGCTCGGACACCCGCGAGAAACCGACCATGTGGAACAACAGCACATCTGCCACCACGTCGTCATGGACATAGGCGATGAGCTCGGACCAGAGCTTGGCGCGTTCGTCTCCGACGGCAGCCGAGGCACGGGCGATCAGGTCGTCGACCTTCGGATCGGAAAAGCCCGACTGCGTGCCTTCGGAGTCGTATTTGAAGAACATCGAGAAGGAGGGGTCGCCCTTCGAGTTGTCGTGCATCGCGGCAACCAGCTGCGGACCGCGTCCTTCCTTGAAGGGCTTCGAATAATAGACTTCGTGCTCGGCGACTTCTACGAATTTGAGCTCGACCTTGAGCCCGACCTCCTGCAGCTGCGCCTGGATGGCCTCCATGATCTCGGTCACGTTCGGGAAGTTCGCGGTACGCGCGATAATGGTGATCGGCGTGTCTACCTTGACGCCATCGGCCTTGGCCTCTTCGATGAGCTTCTTGGCCTGCTCCGGATCGTAGGGGAAGACCTTCACGTCGGGGTTCCAGCCGAGCGTCGGCGGCGGAACGATCGCGGTGGCGAGGACGGCGCTGTCGGGCACCAGCGTACCGAGGAAGGCTTCGCGGTCGATTGCAAGGTTCAGAGCGCGACGGATGCGGACGTCGTTCAACGGCTCGATATTATGGTCGATGCGCAGATAGACGGTTTCGCTGTCGAGATAGGAGAAGTCGGTGGCCGGGTTGGTCGCCTCGGTCTGCGAGATGGACGGCGACAGATCGGCCTCACCGGTCTGGACCATGGCGGCGCGGACCGCAGGATCGGCGCGGAACAGATAGGTCGCCTCGGTGACCTCGGGCTTTTCGCCCCAGTAGTCGTCGCGGGCGGAAAGCACGATCTGCTGTCCGGGCGTCCAGTCGGTCAGCTTGTAGGGGCCGGTGCCGACGGGTTCGCGCACGAATTCCATCGGCGTCTCTTCCGGCACGATCGTCAGCAGCGACAGGAGCAGCGGCAGGATCGGCTGAACCGGATCGACCGTGAAATCGACGGTCGTGTCGTCGACGACGTCGATCTTGATGTTCATGCCGCCGAAATAGCGGCGCGACTCACAGGCATTCTTGTCGCTCATCACGCGGTCGAAGCTGTACTTGACGTCCTTGGCGTTGAAGTCGGTGCCGTCGGAGAACTTCACGCCCTTGCGCAAGTGAAAGCGCCAGCTGCCATCCTCCTTCTGCTCCCAGCTCTCGGCAAGGCGTGGCATCAGGCCCTTGCCCTCGCGAAGGTCGAGCTCGGTCAGGGTCTCGCTGACGTTTTGCATGATGATGCGGCCGATATTGGAGCGCGTGGCCATGCAGGGTTCGAGCAGGTCCGCCTCTTCCGGCAGAACGATCTTGACCGGCCCGGATGCCGCGAAGGCCGGGGCGAGCGCGGAGCCCAGCATCAGGGCTCCCATAATCAGTGTTCTTTTCATTTGCATTCTCCTCCCTCTAGGATCTCGTGTGTGGCGCGGCGACTTCGTTCGCCTCTCTCCATGCGGGCTGCGGCAATCAGCCTCCTCGCCGCTAAGCGCCCTTCTGCCGCCGAATTGCCCAGACCATCCGATTTCTTATCAAGTTTGTCAAATTGTTTTCGCCGCCATCCTGGAATGAAAAATTTTGAAACAGAAAAAATAGCGTAAAAACAGCAACATGTAGACAGTCAAACGCCAGCAAGAATGCGCCGTCTAAAAATAGAAAACTTGACAACTTTCGAAATTCCGCGATTGTCCGATCTATGAGGAGGCTTTCATGACGCCTGACGAAATCGCAAACGCAATGACCGGCAAGCTCCGGGAGACCGGGGGAGGGCGATTGGAATCGCTCCTGCCCTCGCCCATGGTGCAGAACCACGCAGCCTTTCTGCACAGGCTCGAGGACGGAAGTCTCGTCTGTGCCTGGTTCGGTGGGACGCTCGAGGGAAAATCCGACATTTCGATCTTCGCGTCGGTGCTCGCCCCCGGCGCCGCGCAATGGGGCGAGCCGCAGCGGCTGAGTTTCGATGCCGAGCACTCCGAGCAGAACCCGGTGCTGTTCACGGCGCCCGACGGGCGGCTCTGGCTTTTCCACACGTCGCAGCCCTCGGGCAACCAGGACGAATGCCGCATTCGCATGGCCGCAATCGAGAGGGATGCCGCTGATCCGACCAGGCTTGCCGCTTCCGAGGGGCGCTATCTCGACCTGCCGCGCGGCTGCTTCATCCGCGCGCCGCTCGTCATCAGAGATGACGGGGCATGGCTGCTGCCGATCTTTCGCTGCATCCAGCGCCCCGGTCAGAAGTGGAACGGCAGTCACGACAATGCGGCCGTCGGCATTTCGACCGATGGCGGCCGAAGCTGGCAGCTCGCCGACCTCGCCGGTTCGATCGGTTGCGTGCACATGAGCCCGGTGGCTGTCGGCGACACCCGCTACGCGGCTTTCTTCCGCCGCCGCCAGGCGGACCAGGTCTACCGCGTCGAGAGCGTCGACGGCGGGCGGACGTGGAGCCTCCCGGCGCCGACCGACGTGCCCAACAACAATTCCTCGATTGCCGTCGGCAGGCTCGGGGACGGCCGGTTGGCGATGATCTGCAATCCGGTGAATGCGGCCCTTTCGGCCGACCGGCGCGCATCGCTTTACGACGAGCTCGGAGACGACGACGGCCGGCCCGACGCCGATCCTTCAGGCGGATGTGTGCCGATCTGGGGCGTGCCGCGGGCGCCGGTGAGCGTCTGCCTGTCGGCCGACGGCGGGCGCACCTTCCCCGACCGTATCGTGATCGAGGACGGTCCGGGGACCTGCCTTTCCAACAATTCGACCGACGGACACAACAAGGAAATGTCCTATCCGTGGCTCCTGGAAGGGGACGACGGCAGTCTGCACGTCGCCTACACCTACCATCGGCGCGCAATCAAATATGTCCGTCTGCCGCCCGGGTGGGCCGACGAGGGGAGAAACAGATGAGCAAGATTATCGGCATCACCATGGGCGATCCCTGTGGCGTCGGACCGGAGATCACGGTCCGGTCGCTTGCTGAGATGTCGGCTGCGGACCGGGAGGCGACCCGCATCTACGGCAACCTTGCGACGCTTGAGGCTGCAAGGGAGGCACTTGGCCTCTCGGTCGAGCTTCAGCCCTATGTCGTCGACCTTCCGGTCGAGGGCGCGCCGCTCGCCTGGGGCAGCCTTTCGGCAGTGGCAGGCGACGCAGCCTTCCGGTTCATCGAGCGCGCGGTCCGCGATGCCCAGGCAGGCAACATCGGCTGCATCGTCACGGCGCCGATCAACAAGGAAGCACTCAACAGGGCGGGCCATCATTACGACGGCCATACCGGCATGCTGCGCAGCCTGACCGGATCGAGCGCCGCCTATATGCTGCTTGCCTCCGAGCGACTCAAGGTCATTCACGTCTCCACCCATGTGTCGCTCAAGGAGGCGATCGGCCGCGCCACCACCGAGCGGGTTCTTGCCACGATCCGCGCCGGCAACGCGCATCTGAAGCGCATCGGCTACGAGCACCCGCGCATCGCGGTCGCCGGCATCAATCCCCATTGCGGCGAGAACGGCTTGTTCGGCACGGAAGACGATGATCAGATCGGGCCTGCGGTGGCGGCCGCGCGTGAAGAAGGCATCGATGTGCAGGGCCCGATCTCCGCCGATACCGTGTTCCATCGCGCCTATTCGGGAGGCTTCGATCTGGTCGTCGCGCAATATCACGACCAGGGTCATATCCCGATCAAACTGGTCGCCTTCGATACGGCGGTCAATGTTTCCGTAGATCTTCCGATCGACCGCACCTCCGTCGATCACGGTACTGCCTTCGATATTGCCGGAAAGGGTATCGCCAATCACGGCAACCTGAATTCCGCGATCGCCTATGCGCGCAAACTCGTGGCCGGCAAGGCAAGCAGAAAGGCAGCGTCATGATCACGATCCATCAGCCGCGCCGACTCGTCGTCGGCGCCGGAAGCATCGGGGAAGTCGGCGCCTGGGCCGGTCAGGTCGGCTCCACCCTGGTCATCGCGACGCCGGTCACGTCCGGATTTGCCGACAGCCTGAAGCTCTCGGGAAAGGTCGATTTATTCGACGCGATCCCCGGCGAACCGGATATCGCGACACTCGAGGCGGCGCTGGATGCCGCGCGGAAAGCTCGCCCGGACCTGATCGTGGGTCTTGGCGGCGGCTCGGTGATGGATGTCGCCAAGCTGGTCGCGTCGCTCTGGGACTCCGGGCAATCGCTCGCCGATGTCGCCGGGCCCAATCGCGTGGCCGGCCGCAACACGCGTCTTGCGCAGGTCGCGACGACCGCCGGCACGGGTTCTGAGGCCGGAATCCGTTCGCTGATCACCGACCCGGGCAAGGGCAGCAAGATCGCGGTCGAAAGTCCGCACATGATCGCCGATCTCGCCGTGCTCGATCCGCAACTCACCTACAGCGTGCCGCCTGCCGTCACCGCGGCGACCGGCGTGGATGCCATGGCCCACTGCGTCGAGGCCTTCACCAACCGCAAGGCCCATACGATGATCGACGGCTTCGCCCGCATGGGGTTCAACCTCGTCGGCAAATATCTCGCCCGTGCCGTGCGCGACGGCGAAGATACCGAAGCGCGCGAGGGGATGATGCTGGCATCCTATTACGGCGGCATATGCCTCGGTCCCGTCAACACGGCGGCCGGGCACGCCATATCCTATCCGCTCGGCACGCTGCTGCATCTGCCGCACGGCCTCGCCAATGCGATCATCTTTCCGCATGTGCTCGCCTTCAACCAGCCGGCCGTCGCGGCAAAGACGGCGGAAGTCGCGGATGCCCTGGGGCTTGGCAAAGATCTCTCGCAACGTGATCTGCTGTCGGCCGCGAAAGGTTTCTGCGCCAGCCTCGGAATAGAGATGTCTCTGGCCGCCAATGGCGCGAAGGAGTCCGACCTGCCGCGCTTTGCCGCCGATGCGCATGCGATCCGGCGGCTGATGGACAACAATCCGGTCGACATGAGGGAGGCGGATGTGCTGGAGATCTATCGGGCGGCGTTCTAAGGCCTGTTGCGATTGGGGAGATGCTTCCTTCCCTTCGCCTTCCCCGGCCGGTTCTGCCTCTACTGTGAGGCCAGGAACAGGCGGTCGCGCGATCCGGTCAGATGCTTCAGCATCAGCATGCGGGCCTCCTCCGCACTGCCGGCGGCGATGGCATCGGCAATCGCCTCGTGCTCGGCGAAAACCCTGGAGAGGCCGCTGGCCTCTCGCTTCACCGAGATGCCATGGAACTTCATGCCCACGGCGATGTGCTCTTTCAGCGCCTCCATGGCCGTCGAGAAGTAGCTGTTCTGGGCAGCACGGGCGATCGCAAGATGGAACTGGAAGTCGGCATCCTCCCGGTGGGACTGCCGGTTGGTGGCGTCGCGCAGCAGTTCGAGTGCCCGGCGGATCGATGCGAGGCTCGTCTCGTCGTGCCGGAGCGCTGCCGCGGCCGCAGCCGCAGGCTCCAGCGTCAGCCGGAATTCATAGCAGTTCAGGAGATCGGCGACGTTTTCGAGCTGGCCGAAACCGAGCGGCTCGCGAAGGCCCACGGCTCTCACGAAACTGCCCGCGCCACGCCGGGAATAGATGAGCCCCTGGTCCCTGAGGCGCTTCAGCGCCTCCCGGACGATCGGCCGGGATACCTCGAACTCCGTCGCCAGCTCGTGCTCCGTCGGCAGACGCTCGTCCGGCTTATAGGCGCCGGACTTGATCGCGCGGTGCATTCTTTCGAACACGATGTCGGGCAGGCCCTTGCGGGGGGTCCCTTCCTGCAGTCCCATCGTCTATCTCGCCTCCCCCGTGATTTGCCTTGCGATGTGGCTCAGCGTTTCCGGTCCGCCGAAGCCGCCGGACTTGGTGATGATATAGCGGCCGTCGGCGAAGGCCAGCGCCATTCCGGGCATGCATTCGCCGAGGAGGCGGAAACGGGAAACGCCCATTCTTGCCAGCACGGCCTCGGCCGTTGCGCCACCGGTAAGAAGCAGAGTCGTGGCCGCGCCGGTGAAGGCCGGAACGACGCTGTCGGCCAGGTTGGCGGAGACCTCGGCCGGGCTGAGCGGCGTCTCGCCTTCGACCGCCTGAATGATCGTCACCGGCCCGGTTGCCGGGGTGCCAGGCTTCAGCACCCTGCCTCCGACCGCCGGGATATACTCGGCGGGGCGGTTATCGCGCAGCACGTCGACCTGCTCGACGGTGATCGGGTCGCGCGATCCGACGACGATCAATATCGGCTTGCGGGGCAGCGGGATCAGCGGCAGCGTTTCGCTATCCGTCATCCGGTGGGCAAGTGCATCGGCAAGACCTCTCGCACCGATCATGAGATCGCAGCCGGCCGTCTCGGCGGTTGCCAATGCGGCGAGCATGTCCTTGCGCGACATGGTATCGGGGACCAATGCCCGAGCCGCATGCCGGCCGAGCCTTTGGGCGACCGGGATAGGCGCCTCCACACCGAACCCGCGGACCTGGCCGTCGACCACGATACGGCCGAAATCCGGGATGGCCGGCGCGACAAGGGCGCGCGAAAAAGGAGTAGCGTCGAGTTCGGCCTCGATATTGCCCTTCAGTCGCGAGTCGACCTTCTTGAAAATCCGCGCATCTTCGGGGACGTGCTTCAGGACGTCGGATGTTGCCTTGCGCGCCTCATCCGGGGAAATCTCGCGCGACATCACGTTGACGACGAGGACGTCCGGTCCGTCCGCCAGTACAGCATCCACGGAGCCCAGGGCGAGAGCGACTTCCGTATGAAGGCCGCGGCCCGCAAACGGGGCAGCTGAATCAAGGGCACCCGTCAGATCATCGGCGAGAATGACAAGCATGGGGAGACGCTGAAAATCCGATTGTTGTTATCTTACGTGCCGTATTTTCTACATGTATTGCAAGGATTTGCAAATTTAAATTTACAAATATGCCGCTGCGTGAGCTGCTGATTGCCTTCGGGGATGAAGGCTATGTGGCCCCGTACGGCCACGAGCCGGCCGACGATGCAGCGCATGTTCGCCTTCCGATACCAGAAAGAGGCGGCCTATCGATCGTGACAGTGGCCAATCTGTCGCGGGTTCAGGAGTTCTGCCGGGCTTCTGACGCAGCCCGTCTCATGTGACCTTAAGTTCAGGAGAACCGACGGACGGCACGGCGCGTCGCTCTCACCGTTGTGAAATTACGCACGTCCGCCCGGAAAGGTTGATCTGCGCCTTCACACTGCAAGGCGGCCGTACCGTCCGAGCAGGTCGACCAGCGCGTCATGAGGAATCGCGTCGATCTTCAGACGGTCATGTGGCGTGCCGCCGCAGTCCTCCGCCGCCAGCATTGCATTGACGACGGCTTCTTCGACGCTGTCCACCGTCGCCGCGTAGATCGGGTCGAGTTGTTCGTCGTTGACAATCTGCAGGGACAGCAAAGGTGGCGCGCGATGGAGCATCGGCTGCTTATTGGCGGTCGAGAAGGCGAGAAAGATATCTCCCGAATTGTTGCCGCCAGGCGTTCCATTACGGCCGATGCCGATAGCGGCGCGGCGTGCGACCCGCTTGAGCTGGTGAGGCGCCATGGGCAGGTCTGTGGCGATCACGACGATGATGGATCCGCGCTCCTGCAACTGGCTTTGAGGCGTGTTGTCCCGGAGGTGCTTGCCGACCGGCACGCCGCAAATCGTCAACCAGTCCCGCTGGCCATGGTTTGCCTGCACGAGCGTGCCGATCGTGTAGTCCCGGCCGCCGAAGGAGAGAATGCGCGATGCCGTGCCCGTGCCGCCCTTGAAGCCGTAAGCGATCATGCCGGTCCCGCCGCCGCAATTCCCTTCGGCCACGGGCCCGCGCGCAAGCGCCGCGAGGGCGGCACGCACATCCGCTTCAGAGACCGGCATGCCGTTGATGTCGTTCAGCACCCCGTCATAGGTCTCCGCGATCACCGGCATGAGCCAGAGGAAGTCACCGGTCTCGTAAGTCGAGGCGTAGCGCTCCAGCATCCACCGGACGGTCGTATGATGCGTGATACCGACCGCGTGGGTGTTGGTGATCATCACCGGCCCCAGGAACGTGCCGCCGTCTTCGATCCAGTGCGTTCCGGTCATCTCGCCATTGCCGTTGAAGCGATGCACGCCGGCATAGACCGGGACCGGTGTATCGCTTTGCGCATGCGGGAGGATCGCGGTCACACCCGTGCGCACCGGCAGGTTGCGGCCGGGCCGCGGCGTCTCCTCGCGGATCGTGCGGAAGCCTACGGCGACGCCTTCCACGTCGGTAATGGCATTGTTGGGTCCCGTAGGTCCGAAGAAAGGCAGGCCGAGATCCCGAGCGCGGACTTTGGTCTTGGGCGTCTGATTCATGTTACTTCTGCCGGGAACGGAGGTAGAGGCCGAGCGAGGCGACGACGAAGGAGAAGGTCAGCATCATCACGGCGATTGCGTTTATCTCCGGCTTGATGCCGCGCCGGAGCATGGCGAAGATGAACATCGGCAGCGTCGTCACGTCGACGCCGGCGATGAAATAGGTGATGACCAGGTCGTCCATCGAGATGATGAAGGCGAGGAGAGCGCCGCCGACAATGCCGGGCAGGAGCTGCGGGAATGTCACCTTCCGGAAGGTCGTCCATTCCTTCGCGCCGAGATCGGCCGAAGCATGCTCCAGCGTGCGGTCCATGCCGGCGAGGCGGGCAGAGACGACGATGAAGACATAGGAGATCAGGAAGGTGCACTGACCGATGATGATCGTCTTCAGGCCGAGGTTCACGCCGGCATTCACGAAAAAGATCAGAAGCGCAATGCCGAGCACGATATCCGGCATCAGCATCGGCATGAACATGACGGCCCTGTAGAGGCGCCGGCCGAAAAAATCGAAGCGGTAGAGCCCGATCGCGATCGCGGTTCCGAGGATCGTGGCGATGGCCGTCGTCGAAGCGGCGATGACCAGGCTGTTCCAGACGGCTTGAATCAGCTGGTCGGTCGATTCGATATAGAGCGCGTTCTCCGAGACCGTCGTCTTGAAGCCGAGAACCTGTGCGTACCACTCGGTGGTGAACCCCGTCCACGTCATCATGTTCACGGGGTTGGAATTGAACGAATAGACGGCGATCAAGACCAGCGGGATGTAGATGAAGGCGAAGAACAGCGCGGTATATGCGATCAGGCTGCCGCGTCCGAGGGTAGCGAGGATTTTCATTGCACCTCCTTCAGCGGCCGGTCGCGGCATCGATCCCGCGGCGGCCGGACAGGATCACATGGACGAACAGCAGGGCGAGCATGACGCTCATGACCATCATCGCGAGCGCTGATCCGAAGGGCCAGTTCCGCGCCGAAAGGAACTGTTGCTCGATGAGATTGCCCAGCATCATCACCTTGGCCCCGCCGAGAACCGCGGGAACGACGAAGTTGCCGAGCGCCGGGATGAAGACGATCAGCGCGCCGCCGGCGATCCCGGGCGCCGTCAGCGGCAGGATGATGCGCAGGAAAGTGCGGACCGGCCCGGCACCAAGATCGAGGGAGGCGCGAACGAGCGTCCAGTCGAGCTTTTCCACGCTCGCATAGACCGGCATGAACATGAAGGGAATGAAGATGTAGACCATGCCGAGGATGATCGCGCCGTCGGTATATATCAGGTCCAGCGGCCGGGCGATGAGGCCCGTGCCGAGCAATACGCCGTTGACGAGGCCGGTCTGGCGCAGGATCAGCACCCAGATGAACAGCCGGACGATAAGGCTGGTGAAAAAGGGCAGGGTGATCAGGAAGAGGCAGAAATTCTTCCAGCGTTCCGAAAGCCGGCTGATGCAAAAGGCAGCCGGATAACAGACGAGCAGCGTCGCGACCACCGTCAGCGCGGCGATCTTCAGGGAACGAAGGAAGATGGAAATGTAGACCGGGTCGAAATCTTCGAACATCGGATCGGCGAATCCGAGAATGCGGCCGTAGTTGTGCGGGTACCATGTCCATTCCACGCCGCCGTAAAGACCGGGCGCAAGGAAACTCGTGACGATCATGATCCCAAGCGGCCCAAGGAAGAAGACGGCGAGGAAAATCGAGACCGGACCGATCAGGACGGCGAGCTGAGTGCGGCGGCGCAGCGCGATCGACGACATGTCAGGCCGCCTCGGCGGGGATCAGATGGACGGCTGAGGGGTCGTAGGCGAGGCGTGCGCGGCGCGATTGTTCGATCTCGCCGATGAGACTGCGGCGCGCGGCCGGAATTTCCGCGATGACACGCCGCCCGGTCGGCGTGCGGCCGAAGATTTCGAACACCGAGCCGACGAAGACGATCTGTTCGAGGTCCACGTCAAGACTCGGGAAGCCTTCGCCGGGACCTGCCAGGAAGAACTGTTCCGGCCGTATAAGCGCCGTTGCCGGTCCCGTGGAGCCCGGCAGCGCATGGGAAATGGCGATCCCGTCATCGGTCACGAATTGTACCTCGTCCGCATGTCCCGCGAAAAGGTTGCTCGCACCGACGAAGGTTGCCACGAAGCTGCTCTTCGGTCGGTCGTAGACAGCGCGCGGCGTATCGATCTGCTGGATGCGCCCGCCGGAAAGCACGGCGACGCGGTCGGACATGGTGAGCGCTTCCTGCTGGTCGTGGGTGACGAAGATGAAGGAAATGCCGAGCTCGTGCTGTAATGTCTTGAGTTCGATCTGCATGGCCTGGCGCAGGTTCTTGTCGAGCGCGGAGAGTGGTTCGTCGAGAAGGAGAAGCTTGGGGCGGGCAATGATGGCACGGGCGAGTGCCACACGCTGTTGCTGGCCGCCGGAGAGTTGGCGCGGCATGCGGCGTTCCAGACCCTCCAGGCCAACCAAGTGCAGCGCCTCGGCCACGCGCTTGGCGCGCTCCGCTTTCGCCACCCCCGCCACTTCGAGCGCGTAGCCCGTATTCTCCGCAACGCTCATGTGGGGAAAGAGCGCGTAATTCTGGAAAACGGTGTTGACCGGCCGCCGATAGGGCGGCCGCTCCGTCATATCGTCACCATCGATCAGGATCCGGCCGGAATCGAGTTCCACGAAACCGCTGATCGCCTGCAGAAGGGTTGTCTTTCCGCAACCGGAGGGACCGAGCAGAGTGAGGAATTCGTTCCGGCGGACGCTGAGGTCGATCGCCCCGAGCGCCGTCACGCTGTGGCCTTCAGGCGCGGCGAAGGTCTTCGCCGCCTTCTCCAGGCAGACTATGGATTCTCGCATCATCGTTCCCCAAAATGTTATTAAAATAACGCTTGTGCGATTAGGATATATGGATACCATTTGTGCATCCAAGTCAACGGCCGGAAGAAGTCGTGGCGGGAAAAGCCGGTGCAGGGAACGCACGGGCGCACCGAAACTTCAGAGGAGAATTTCGATGACAGCGAATGATCGCGCCGGCACATCCGGACTCCGCGCATGGATGCGCGGCACTGCGTTTTCCCTTGCCGCATTTCTGGCGACGACCGGCCTGGCATGTGCCGCAGAACTGAACATCTACAATTGGGGTGAGTACATCAATCCGGAGGTGCTCAAGAAATTCGAGGAGGAGACCTCGATCAAGGTCAACCTGTCGACCTATTCCTCCAACGAGGAAATGCTCGCGAAAATCCAGGGCGGCGCGACGGGTTACGACATCGTCTTTCCCTCCGTGCACATGCACGACATCATGGCCAAGCTCGACCTCCTGGAGAAAACGGACATTGGCCGCTACGAGGGCTTCAAGAATATCGATCCTTCCTTCCTGCGGGCCAAGAGCGATCCGGACGGCGAATACTGCCTGCCCTACGCCTGGGGATCGGTCGGCATTTTTTATAACCGCAAAGTGCTCGGCAAGGACATCACCGGCTGGAAGGACCTGATCGCCACGGTCAAGGAGAAGGGGCTGAAGTTCACACTTCTCGACGACATGCGTGAGGTGCTCGCCGTAGGACTCATGCTCAACGGGCACAAGGTCAACTCGGCCGACCCGGCGCAGCTCCAGCAGGCGGCCGACACGATCATGGAAATGAAGCCCTATGTGGCGGCCTTCACCTACGACACGCGGCCCATGGTTCAATCCGGCGACGTCGCAGCCGGCCATTTCTTCGTCGGAGCCATGGTCGACGTCTTCGGCAATCAGAAGGACCTCGGCTACGTAATCCCCGAGGAAGGGGCGACCATGTACCAGGAAGATATCTGTGTCCTGAAAAGCGCGCCAAATAAGGAGAATGCCATCAAGTTCCTCCAGTTCTACACGCGTCCGGAAGTGGCGGCGCTCAACGTGGCGCAGCAGACCAACGGCACCGCCAATGTTCCCGCGCGGCAATTGACCCCCGAGCAGATCAAGAATAGCAAGGAAATCAATCCGCCGGCCGACACGATGGCGCGCCTGCAGATTTTCGAGGATCTCGGGCCGGCGCTCCGTCAGTTCGATCGCGCCTGGACGCGGGTGAAGACGGCGCAGTGATGGCGTACCCGCCCGTCTTTGGACGGGCGGTCCTTTGGAAGAGGGCGACGTGTCGAAACGAATTCTGAAGCTCGTTCAGTCCGACGACCTCAGACGGTCCAAATCCGACAAGCTGATCGCCAACTATATCGAGCGCAACATCGCCGATCTGCCTTTCGAGACGGCGCGTTCGATCGCTCAGAGACTGGAACTCTCGCCCATGACGGTGGGCCGTTACCTGCGCCGCATGGGCTTCGACGGGCTGGATGAGCTCAAGGGCGAGCTGCGCCGCGGCCGGTCGAACCCGGCCTGGCAGGTCAAGGCGCAGGTCGATCGGCTGGAAGAGGACCGGAGAGAGGGCAAACTCCTTGCCCGCCTCATCCAGCAGCAGATCGACAATCTCGGTCAGATATACGAACTCACCAGCGCGCCGGAATGGCAACAGACGATCGAGGCGCTTGTCGGCGCCAGCGAGGTCTATGTCGCCGCCTACCAGAACGTGCGCGGCATTGCACAATATTTCGCGAGCCAGCTCTCGTACACGCGGCCCCGCGTGCAATTCGTCGACGGCCTCAACGGTACCTACGCCGAATTGCTGGACGGCTCGGTCGAGGGGCGTTTGCTGTTCCTCCACGATGTCCGCCGCTTCGCTTCAAAGGCGAAGCCGCTCGCCCTCGAAGCGCGCCGCGCCGGCGTCAAGGTTGTCCTCCTGACCGACGAATTCTGCCCTTGGGGCAAGGACGTTTCCGATGTCTGTCTCGTCGTTCCCGGTTCCCACGGACCGCTTTGGGACGGCGCCGCGACCATGACCGCGGTTATGGACCTCATGTTGAGCAACGTCATCGTCGTGCTCGGAGAGGAGGTGAGCGAGCGGGTCGACACGCTCACCCGCCTGCAGGACATCTTCGGCGATTTCGAAAATTGAACACGCATGGTCAGAGGATTGCGGTTGCTAAACGGGCTTGAACCCTATGAACACGTGTGCAATATTGCGCGCGTGTGCAATGAAGTGGAAGCGCCGGTGAGTCGACAGCCTTATTCCGATGACCTCGATAGTCGTGCAGAACTTTGTCGCGAGATCATTCGCTCAGCCGGCGCATTGACCCTCAAAGGGTTTCATGGCGAGGCCAGGCAGAACGTTTCGATGAAAGGGCCTCAGGACTTCCTGACCGAAGTGGATGCCGCCTCCGAGGCCTATATCCGCCACGCGCTTGCCGCGCATTTTCCGGGCGACAGCTTCTTTGGCGAAGAGGGTGGGGGAGCGATAAGCGACCGGGTCTGGGTGGTCGATCCCATCGACGGCACGGCGAATTTCGCGCGGGGCATCCCGCATTTCTGCATCTCGATCGCCTTTGTCCAAAACGGGGCGACCGAGATCGCCGCGATCTACAATCCGGCGCTGGACGAGCTCTACTTCGCGCGCCGAGGGGCGGGCGCGACGCGGAACGGCGTTCCCATCCGGGTCGCCCAAACCGCCCGCTTCGACGCTGCGTCGCTGGAAATGGGTTGGTCGATGCGCGTGCCGAACACGGCCTATCTCGGCGTCATGGAAGCGCTGCTCGGGATGGGCGCCAATGTTCGCCGCGCCGGTTCCGGCGCATTGGCGCTCGCTTACGTCGCTGATGGCCGCTCGGACGGCTATATTGAACTGCACATGAATTCCTGGGATTGCCTTGCCGGCCTTCTGCTCGTGAGCGAGGCGGGCGGAGTCGTCTGCCCATACCTCGAGATCGGCAGCCTGGATGCCGGTGGCCCGGCTCTTGCCGTGGCGCCCGGCCTCGCATCGGACACGAGCCGCGCCTCGAACATACCCCTGGCCGCATATGCGATGCCGACGGACCGGCAGACGGCTCCGGCCTGAGCAGCGCGCGGACCGGCCGATTGGCGTATTGGAGGCTGACGCGGCGTGGCCGCGAAGAGGAGACTGCATGGATGCACCTGTCCATACCCGACCGGCTATCAGCCTGATTGCCGAGGGACTGGGGCCGCACGGCTCCGCTCTCTACATCGGCGGCAGCGAAGGCGCGCGCGATCTGGGGCTTCTGCGACAAAACGGCATCACGGCCGTCGTCAATTGTGCCATCAACCTCGACATCAACTATGTCGAGGGGCCTTCCGACGAGGCAGATGGCGAGCGCAGGGCGTCCGGCTTCGCGGCAATACGCTACTACAAGATCGGCATGATCGATGACGAGGGCAGCCCCGAAACCATGATGCTGGGAGCCTATTACATCCTCGACGGTGCGCTTCGCCAGTCGATGCCGAAGCGGCCCACCTATCCGTTCCGGGACGGCGGAAACATTCTCGTCAACTGCCGCGGCGGACGAAGCCGTTCCGTCTCGCTCGTCGCGCTTTTCCTCCACAAGCAGCAACCGAACCTTTACCCGACGCTTGAAGATGCCGTGGCGGCGATCCGCACGCGCAGGCAATTGATGCCGGATGAATGGTTCGAGACGCCGAAGCCGATGCTCTACGAGGCAGCAAGGAGGGCCTCCGCCTGGATCGACATGATCGAGCGCGAACGGCAGAAGGAGAGGCCATGCTGAAGCGTACCCTGCCGGCCGTCGCCGTAATAGCCGATGCCCATTTCCACGATGTCGAAACGGATTTCGGCTTTGCGAGAGTGGCCGTCGAGGGTCGGGAAATCACCATGCGCAGCTGGGCGGACACCCGGCAATCCACACGCGTCTTCAATGAAAGTGCGGAGGCGTTTCTGGCGGCCCTTGCCGAGGTACGCCGGCGCGGCATCCGTCACGTCGTGCTGCTCGGGGACTATACGGACGACGGCCAACGCGCGACCACGAGCGCTCTGCGGGACATTCTCCATGAGCACGCCGATGCGTTCGACATCTCGTTCTATGCGCTTCCCGGCAATCACGACATCTTCGGGCTGCGGGGCAGGCATCACACAAAACAATTCCTCGGCCGCGACGGCCGGGGCATTCTCGTCACCAGCGATGCGAACGGCGCGGGCAGCGGCGTCACCGTCAGTGACCGGATGTATTGCGAAGGCTATCCGGCGGGCCTCGATCCGATGGCGGCCTTCGGCTATTTCCGCAGGCCCGAATATCTCCATTGGGAGACCCCGTTCGGCACCTCCGATGCGGTCGAAGACCGCCGATACGGGGTGGCCTCACCGGACGGCAGCAATCGCTACGAGTTGATGGACGCGTCCTATCTGGTCGAACCCGAGCCCGGCCTCTGGCTGCTGATGATCGATGCCAATGTCTTCGAACCCGTGAACGGGACGTTTGAATGGGGTGAGGAAGCGGCTTTCATAGACAGCACCTCGGGCGGCTGGAATGCGATGATCCGCTGCAAGCCTTTTGTCGTCTCTTGGATCGCCGACGTCTGCGCACGGGCACGGAGGCTCGGGAAGACTCTGCTTGCATTTTCGCACTATCCGGTGCTCGACCCTTTCGATGGCGCGACCGGCGCCGAGGCAGCGCTGTTCGGCGAGACCAACATCGCCAGGCGCACACCCCGAAAGGATGTCGAGCGGGCGCTGCTTGCGGCCGGACTGTCGCTCCATTTCAGCGGGCACCTTCATGTGGAGGGCGTCACGCGCCGCGGCAACGGCGACCGGTCGCTCACCAATATTGCGGTCCCGTCGCTCGTAGCCTTTCCGCCGGCCTTCAAGATCGCGCATCCGGGAGAGGGGAGCGTCGTCATGGAGACGGTTGAGCTGTCCGGACTGCCTGCCGACCAGCGGCTCCGCAGCGCCTATGAACGAGAAGTCGCGCTGCTCGGCGAAGAGCCGGAGGCCGCCTTTTCAAGCTCCACTTACGGAGCCTTTCTCAGGGCACACAAGCGGGCACTGGTCAGCCACCGCTATTTTCCCGAGGAATGGCCGCCGGCAGTCGTCGAGCGCGTGGCAGACGTCACGCTCGAGGAGATCGCGTGTCTCTTCACCGAAGAGAGCGCCGGCGGCGCTCCGATTCTGTCCGCTTTGGTGCACGCTTCGGCGATCGACATCGCCGAGCTGAGAAGCCTGCCGATGATCGAGCTCGTCGCCGATTGGTACTGCCTTCGGCAGGGGGCATCGCTCGCTTTGCCGCATATCGAAAAATCGCGGCTGCCCGTCTATCGCTTTCTCGCCGAAAGGTCGGATGCGAGGCGAGGAGCCGACACGACAGTTCGGTGAAAGGCTTTCTGGCCATATTCCTTGGAGCGTTGAGTCTGTTTCTGGACCGCGCGGAAAATGGCGAGACGCAGATCGTCGTTGCGTCGGATCCCGTGCAGCAAGACGCTCCGGCGTGAGTGGTCGGATGGCCTATGCGGCGCTGGAAGAGAGGCGCACCGTCGCGTCAACCCGTTGGCAGGCAGGTTAGGGTGGGCTCATGGAATCGGCCATTGTCGGCATCAATCTCTTCGGCGCGGTCGCGCTGCTGCTCTACGGACTGGCACAGGTCAAGGACGGCATGTCGCGGGCCTGGGGCGCGCGGCTGAGGACCGGCCTCGCCGCCGGCACGCGCGGCGGGCTGCGTTCGTTCGCTGCAGGATTCGTCGCCACAGTGGCCCTTCAGAGTTCGACTGCGACCGCACTCATGGTCGCCTCTTTCGTGGAAAAGGACCTGATTGCGCCGGCGATGGCACAGCTCGTGTTGCTGGGCGCCAATGTCGGGACGGCCGCCACGGCGTGGATCGTGGCGCTCGGTCTCGGCTGGCTGTCGCCGCTGCTCATTCTCGCCGGGGTTGCCCTCGCCCGAGCGCGGTCCGGCGCGCGCAACGGCGCCGGCAGCGCCGTCGTCGGCATCGGTCTCATGCTGTTGTCATTGCATCTGCTCTCAGCGGCGACCGATCCGCTTCTGCAGTCGCCGGCACTCCGCGCCTTCCTGGCGATGCTCGACAATGCCCGGCCGGTGGCTTTGATCTTCGCCGCCGCACTCGCCATTCTCGCCTCCTCCAGTCTCGCCATCGTGGTGCTCATCCTGTCGCTGGCCTCCGCGGGCGGCATCTCGACCGCGCTCGTCGTCGTTCTTGTCCTCGGTGCCAACCTCGGCGGGGCCGTGCCGCCGGTGCTTGCGACGCTCGGCGCTTCCGCAGGCGCGCGGCGCGTAACGATCGGCAACCTCATCGTCAGGGCAACCGGCTGCGCCATCGCCCTGCCGCTGGCCGGCTATTGTGCGGAATTCATGGAGTTGGCAGGGCTTTCGCCGCAAAAGCTCGCCGTCGATGCCCATCTTCTGTTCAACCTGGCCGTGGCGCTGATCGCCTTTCCAGTGTCGCCTCTCCTTTATCGGCTGACGGCCGGCCTCATCCCGCAGGAGGCGGAGAGCGACAACGGACCACGCTACCTGGACATGAAGGCCCTCGCGAGACCCGTCGCCGCACTTGCCGGTGCCGGTCGCGAGGTCATGGCGGTGGGCGACCTGATCGAGAGCATGCTGGTGCGGGCCCTGGACGCGCTCAAGACGAACGACCTCTCGATGCTTGCGGATATCAGCATGCTCGAAGGGCGGGTGGACCGGATCCAGCATGAGATCAAGCTCTACGTGTCGAGGGTGGGCAAGGACGATATGACGGAAGACGATCACCGCCGGGCCCGGCATATCGTCGACTATGCCATCAACCTCGAACATATCGGCGATATCATCGAGAAGGGGCTGCATCCCGAGATCGCAAAGAAGATCAGCCTCGGCCTGCGCTTTTCCGAGGACGGCCAGGGGGAACTCGCAAGGCTCTTCGCGATCACGCTCGACAACCTGCGCATGGCCCAGGCTGTCTTCGCGACCGGCGACGCTGAGCTGGCACGCCGTCTCGTGGAGGTGAAGGAGGAGGTGCGCCGGCTCGAGAAGCAATCGGCGGAATGCCACCTGCAGCGCCTGCGCGAAGGGAGGCTGGACAGCATGCAGACGAGTTCGCTGCATCTGGACATGCTGCGCGACCTGAAGCGGATCAACGCCCACGTCGCTTCGGTTGCCCACCCGATCCTCGACGGCAGCGGCCTCCTGATCGAGAGCCGCATCCGCCAGGCCGTCTGAAGCTGAAGCACTTCCAGCAAGAGTGCGCAGCGTCTTCCATCCGGACGTGCCCGAATCAACAGGCCTTAGCGCGCCGTCTGCCGCTCCACTAGGGCTACCGGCACGACCTGCATCCGCGTTTCCGGTTCGTCGCTGTCCAGGGCTGAAAGCACCTTTTCCGTCAGGGCCTGGAAGGATTGGGCAACCGTCGTGAGCCCGTAGCTTTTCCAACCGGCTTGCGGAATGTCGTCGAAGCCGACGATAGAGACGTCCTGCGGTACCCGCCGGTTCATTTCCAGCCGCGCCGCGTCGAGGAAGCCGAGCGCCAGAAGATCGGTCACGCAGAAGGCACCGTCGATCGCCTTGTCGACCAGAAGCTCACGCCCCGCCTGCAGCCCGGACTCGTAACTCGTCGGACCGCCCGACCAGGCGACGACGTCCACGCCCTCGGCCTGCATTCGTTGCGTGAAGGCCTTCGCGCGCCGCAGCTGGGCGGGGGTCTGGCTGCCGCTCGTGACGACGGCGACTTTTTTGCACTTCGCCTCAATCAGCCGCAGTGCCGCGAGGTCGGCGCCGTGGGAGTCGTCGCTCAGCACCATGTTCGTGTCCGTGCGGTCGAGACGCTGGTTGATAAGGATGAGACGCACGCCATTGGCGATGCATTCATCGACGATCGAGGCGGGCGGCTCGCCGGAGAGAACGACGATCGCCTGGGCGCGAAACTCGAACAGAAGCTCGATCAAAGGGGCTATGTCCTGGCGGGCGTCGGCGGCATTCAGAAGGAGGCATTGCTTACCCTGGCGCAAGAGCCCGATGCTCAGCAGGTCCAGCTGCTTGGAAATGAAGGGCGAGGAGAGATTGGCGCCGACGACGCCGATCAGGTTGGAGCGGTCATTGTTCAAGACCTGGGCGAGCCGATTGACGCGATAGCCGAGCTCGCGGGCAGCCTTCAGGACCTTGCGCCGGACGGTCTTCGAGACGCTGGCACCGGGAGTGAAGGTACGCGATACTGCCGAGCGCGAGACGCCCGCACGTTTTGCGACCTCCTCGGCCGTCACAAAAGTCCTCGCCATCCGTCCTCCTTTCGGCATCGATCAGCCCTCTATCAGAGGCCATGAACCGCGAAAAGTTCCAAGCGGAAAATTGCTCGGGCCGCGGCCAGCCCGCTTTCAATCCCTGCTGCCTTTCCCGGGCCCGACAGGCACATGGAGCCCGTTCCGGAGCGGGAATGCAAATGAACACGTGTGCTTATCAAAAATATACAGCAAATACAACACGATAGATGACTGATCACGTGTGCATTTTTCTGTTGACAAACGGGCGGGCTGAATCGATCATACGTTCCATAAAGACACGGAATTTGGAATTTTCATTCCGTCAGCGGGCCGGGCGACGGCGCGTTCGTCTCAGGGGGAGGAGACGTCGCGAAGCTGTCGGCGGCGACGGCGCAGCAACGGCATGGCCCGGGAGGAACGGAGGCGGGCTGCCGATGTGGTACAGCCGGCCCGAGCTTTCTGCAAACGACTTCAGCGCGCGGTGACGGACATGGATGCCGGCAAGCATAAGCGGCCATGGGAGGAACAATGGCTCTTCTAAGTGAACCGGCAAAGGCGGCAGCCGAAAACCGGTCTGCCACGCCTTCGGCCTGGCAGGCATGGCGCTATCGGTTGAAGGTTGCCCTGCGTGAACCCACGACCCTGATCGGTGTTCTGACGGCGTTGCTGTTCACATACCTGATCGTCGTTCCGATCATTTCCATCGTGCTCGACGCCGTTCGCGTGCAGTTCGGGCACGAGCGGCGTCTGAGCAAGGATGTCGGCGATCTCACGCTCTACTATCTCGACAGAGCGCTGTTCTCGCCGGTGTCGGCGGACCTGTTCTGGCGACCGCTCTTCAATACGCTCTCGGTAGCCGTGGGCGCCATATCGCTGTCGCTGCTGATCGGCACTGTGCTTGCCTGGCTCATCAGCCGGACGGACATGTTCGGGCGCCGCTGGTTCGCGACCGCGCTGATCGTGCCCTACATGCTGCCGGCCTGGACCTTCGCGCTCGCCTGGACGACGCTCTTCAAGAACCGTACGGTCGGCGGCCAGCCCGGATGGCTGGAAGCGATGGGGCTGACGCCGCCCGACTGGCTTGCCTATGGCCGGATTCCGATCACCATCATCCTCGCGCTGCACTATACGCCCTTCGTCATTCTCCTGTTCGGCTCGGCGCTCAGGCGCTTCGATTCCCAGCTCGAAGATTCGGCACGCATTCTCGGCGCCAAGCGCCACCAGGTGGCGCTGCAGATCATCCTGCCCCTGATGCGGCCGGCATTGCTCTCCTCGATGGTGCTCATCTTCGCCAAGTGCCTGGGCGAATTCGGCGTGCCCTATGTGCTTGGTCTGCCGGTCAAGTTCGAAGTTCTCTCGACGTCGCTCTTCCGCAGCATCGCCTCGCGCCAGACGGGCGTCGCCGGGGTGATCGCCGGCTCGATCATGCTGATGGGCATCATCACTCTGTGGATCGATGCACGGCTGGTGCGCGAGGCACGGCGGTTCGTCACGATCGGTTCGAAGGGGTCGATGAACCGGCAGAGTCGCCTTGGCCGCATGCGTCTGCCGGCGGCGGGATTCGCCGCCACGGTCTTTCTGTTGAGCGTAGGCTTGCCGCTCCTCACCTTGTTGCTGTCGACGATCATGAAGATGCCTGCGAGGTTCACGCTCGACAACTTCACGCTGGACTACTGGATCGGTCGGGATCTCGACACGATTGCCCTGAAGACCGGCATCCTCTTGAGCCCCGATCTCTGGGACGCTGCAAAGAACACGCTGACGATCGTCGGCCTCGCCTCGGTAACCTCCGGCATTCTCGGCCTGCTGGTCGGCTACGTGGTCATCCGCACGCCGGTGCGCCTCCTGTCGGTCTATCTTCGGCAGGTGACCTTCCTGCCCTATCTGGTACCCGGCATCGCCTTTGCCGCTGCCTATCTGTCGCTTTTCGCGGTTCCCCGCGGCCCATTGCCGGCGCTCTATGGCACGGTCATCATCCTCATTCTCGCGCTCATCGCCGACCAGATGCCCTACGCCTCGCGCGCCGGCATCTCGGCCATGACGCAGCTCGGCAAGGACCCGGAGGAGGCGGCCCAGGTCGCCGGAGCCGGCTGGCTCAGGCGGATGATCTCGATCGTCATTCCGATCCAGAAAGGCTCGCTCGTGACGGGGGTGCTGCTGCCGTTCATCTCCGGGATCAAGGGCCTCAGCCTTTTCGTCATCCTGGCGGTGCCGAGCACGGATGTGCTGACCACCTATTCGTTGCGGCTGGTCGACTACCACTACACGCAGGCCGCGAATGCCGTGGTGCTCATCATCGCCGCCATCGCCTATGGCGGCACGCTCATCGCCCAGAAGCTGACCCGCACAAATCTTGCAGAAGGACTTGGAAGCTGATGCCAACGATCAACCTGCGCGGTGCGCAGAAGAACTACGGCGTGAATTCCGCAAACGCCGTGTCCAACCTCGATCTCGAGATCCGCGATGGCGAATTCATGTGCCTCCTCGGGCCATCGGGTTGCGGGAAAACCACGACGCTCCGGATGATTGCCGGCCTCGAGAACCTGTCGGGCGGCGAAATCAAGGTCGGCGATCGTGTGGTCGACTGCGTGGCCGGCGGGGTCTTCGTACCGCCGGAGAAGCGGGAGATGGGCCTCGTCTTCCAAAGCTATGCCTTGTGGCCGCATCTGACGATCGAGCGCAACACGGATTTCGGCCTCAGACTGCGGAAGCTCCCCAAAGCGGAAAGGGAGGAGCGCGTCGAGCGCGTCATGCAGGCGCTCGATATCGCCAAATACCGGGACCGCTATCCGTCGCAATTGTCGGGCGGCCAGCAGCAGCGAGTGGCCCTTGCCCGCATGCTGGCCATCAACCCCGGCGTGCTGCTCCTCGACGAGCCGCTCTCCAATCTGGATGCGCGGTTGCGCCTGGAAATGCGGGCGGAGCTCAAGCGGCTGCATAAGGAATTCAAGACCACCATCGTCTTCGTTACCCATGATCAATGGGAGGCGATGACGCTCGCGACGACGATCGCCGTCATGAACGAAGGCACTCTGCAGCAGATGGGCACGCCGAACGACATCTACGATCGCCCGGCGAACCGTTTCGTCGCAGAGTTCGTCGGCAGTCCCCCGATCAACATATTGACCTTCGGCGAGCCCGGCACGTGTGACGTGGCCGACAAGGCGGAGGCCTATCTTGCCACGCGTTATCCGCACCTCACGGGGGTAGGCTCCGTCGGCATCCGCCCGGAGGCGATCGGCTATGCAACGCGGATCGAGGATGTGCCGAAGGGCAGCTTCTCCGGCGAGACAACCGTGACCGGCGTTCTGCCGACCGGAGGCAACTGGATCCTGGAGCTCAGGAGCGAGAGCCACACCCTGTTCCTGACGACCCATGTTCTGCCGCGGATCGAGCAGGGCGCCAGGGTGTTTTTCTTCGCGCCGCCGGAGGCCCTGCATGTCTTCGATACGGACGGCCGCCGGATCGCGGAGGCGGACGCGCGACTGAGAAGCCTCGCCTACAACTGATATCCGACAAACCGGAAAAACCTGCGGAGGGAGAAAAAATATGAAGCGGAATGTGAGAAGCGGCAGATTTTTGCTTTGCGCGACGGCGATGCTGACCGTGCTTGGCACGGGAGCACGGGCGGAGGAACCTTTCGATATCGACGCCCTTGTCGAGGCGGCCCGCAAGGAAAAGCCGATTACGGTCTATGACAGCACCGGCAAAATCGTCGAGATGGCGAAGAATTTCGCCGACAAATACGACGTCGGCGCGGAGGGCTCGAAGGTCAAGGCATCGGCCCAGCTCGAGATGATCATCCGTGAGGCCCGGGCCAACAACATCCAGGGCGACGTCTCCATCATCAGCGACGCTCCGGCCGCCATGGCGCAGCTCATCCCGCAGGGATTTGCCGAGAGCTGGCTGCCCCCGGATCTCGCAGCGAACATTCCGGCGGAGTACCAGGACCCGTTGACGGTGGTCACCAGCGCCAATGTCTGGGCCTACAATACCGAGCTCTTCGACAAATGCCCGGTCACGAATATCTGGCAGCTGACCGAGCCCGAATGGAAGGGCAAGGTCGCCATGCAGGATCCGCTCGGGAAGGCATCCTATGTCGACTGGTTCAACCAGATGGCGAAGCACGGCGACGAAGAGGTCGCTGCCGCCTATAAGGCGCTCTACGGCAAGGATATCCAGACCGAGGAGGCAAGCGCGACTGCGGCCTGGGTCAAGGCGCTTGCAGCCAACGCGCCGCTCCTGACCGATGCGGACGCCGCGGCGGCCGATGCGGTCGGGGCGCCCGGGCAATCCGAACCCTTCATGGGACTGATGAGCTCCGCGAAGTTCCGCGACAATGCGGAAAAGGGCATGAAGCTCGGCCTCTGCAAGGACCTGAAGCCATGGGTCGGCTGGCTCTATCCGGGCGTCGGGCTGATCACCAAGGGCACGGACAGCCCAAATGCTGCGCGACTCTTCATCCACTACGTCATGACGGCCGAAGGGATCGCTCCGCAGGCCGTGGACGGCAAGATGTCGACCAACAGGGAAGTGGCTCCGCCGGCGGACGAACCGTCGGGGATAGCGACCGTTCTCGACCAGCTTCTGCCCTACAGCATGGCGACCAGCCTCGACGACTGGGACGCGCGTGAGACGTGGCAGGATTTCTGGCGCGTGCACTATCAAAAATAGAAGCCGGAAGCGGGAGGAGATGATGAAGGCGCATATTCACAGGATAGGGCGGACCGCGGTGGCCGCACTCGGACTCGCAGCCGGAGTGATTTCGGCCACGGCTGTTGCGGCAGACGGGTTCGACCTCGATCGCGTGATCGCGGCGGCAAGGAACGAAAAACCGATCACCATCTATGACAGCACCGGCAAGATCGTCGAGATGGCGGAAAATTTCAGCGCCAAATACGGGCTGAAGGCGACCGGCATGAAGGTGTCGGCGAACAGCCAGCTCGAAATGATCATCCGCGAGGCGCAGGCGGACAATGTGCAGGGCGACGTTGTCCTGATCACCGACGCGCCGGCAGCCTTGGCGCAGCTCCTGCCGGAGGAATTCGTGCAGAGTTATCTGCCGGAGGACATGACTGCCAAGATACCGGCGGAGTTTCGAAATCCGCTGGCGATTTCGACCAATGCCAATGTTTGGGCCTACAACACCGAAGCCTATGACAAATGCCCGGTCTCCAACATATGGGAACTGACGGAGCCGAAGTGGAAGGGCAAGGTCGCGCTCGTCGACCCGTTGACGAAGAGCACCTATACCGACTGGTTCAACCAGATGGAGGCGCATGGCGACGACAAGGTCGCCGCCGCCTACAAGGCGCATTTCGGCAAGGATTTGCAGACGGAGGAGAAAAGCGCATCCGCCGCCTGGATCAAGGCGCTGGCGGAGAATGCGCCGCTAGCGACGGACGGCGACGATCCCGTGGCCGAGGCCGTGGGCGCGCCGGGGCAGAAGGCGCCGTTCTTCGGCCTCCTGAGCTCGGCCAAGTTCCGCGACAACGAAGCCAAGGGATACAAGCTCGGCATCTGCAAGGACCTCGACCCCTGGATCGGCTGGACCTACGTCAAGCTCGGGCTGATCGCCTCCAAGACAGCGAGCCCGAACGCCGCCAGGCTCTTCGTCCACTATATCCTTACGGAAGAAGGCATCGGCCCGCAGATGAAGGACGGCAAGCTGCCGACCAACATCGACATCAAGATGCCCGCCGACGAGCCGTCCGGATTGATGGCCGTGTCCGATCGGCTCTTCGGCTACGATTCATCCACCGGCCTCAGCGACTTCGACCGGCGCGAGGAGTGGCAGGACTTCTGGCGCAGCAATTACAGCAAGTGACCGCGTTCCGGCGCGGGCGTCGCGCCGGGCTTTCCTCCAACAGACTGGGATATCCAATGCAGCAAAGTCCGCCTTCCGGGCCGATGATCGCCGATCGCCATGCCGTTGCTCTCTCGCAGCGCCTTGCGGAGACCGCGCGGGGAGCAGCCCTTGCGGTCCGAGCGCCCCTTCTCGAGGCGTTCCGTTTCGAAATGGCGGTGGACTACAAGGCCGATCTGCACGACATCGTGACTGTCCACGACCGGCGGGCGGAGGCGATCATTCGAGCATATATATTCGAGCATGAGCCGAACTCGGCGGTCATGGGCGAGGAGGGCGGCCAGACGGGCGACGGCGAGTTCCAGTGGTATGTCGACCCGATCGACGGGACGGCGAATTTCGCGCGCGGAATTGCCTTCTGGTGCGTATCGGTCGCCGTGGTCAAGGATGGGGCCGTGCTCGCCGGCGCCGTCTACGACCCTGTGGCGGACCTCATGTTCTCGGCCGATCTCGAAAAGGCGGAGCTGAACGGCAAGGCACTCGCTTCGCGTGCCGCCGGTGACGAAAAGCGCGCCACTCTGATCACGGGCTACCCGGTTGCACGTGATTTCCGGCTCGACGGCCGCGAGGCGGCGCTTGCCAATTTCGGAGCATTGACGGAAACCTTCTCGACACTGCGCCGGCCCGGAAGCGCGGCGCTCAGCATCGCCCATGTGGCGGCCGGATGGGCGGACGCCGCAGCCGGCTTCGGCGTCAACGCCTGGGACGTCGCCGCCGCAACGCTCATCCTCAGGAATGCCGGCGGGCGATACGAGCCGCTAACCCTCGGCAAGGTGGCGGTCGATGCCGCGGATTTCATGTGCCCGGGCTATATCGCCACCGGGAGAGGGGCGGATTATCCGACCCTCGAGCGGGTCGCCCGATCGATCTCGGCGTCGCGGATCGCAAAGGCCGGACAGTAGCAGGCGCATCGACGCAGTCAGACACAGCGCGACGACCTCATGTCGGCGCCGGAGAAAAAGCATGCAGCAGTTGGAAACAGACCCGCAATCGATCGACGCCGAACTTCCGAAGCTCAGCCTGGTCTACGAGAAGCACCCGCTCTACGGCGTCGATCTCTTCATCAGCGGCAAGGAAGGCGCGAGCGATCTCGATCTGCTGCGCCGGAACGGCGTCACCACCGTGGTCAATTGTGCGGTCAACCTGGATTTCAACTATGTGCGGCAGGCTGACTTGGTATCGGATCACCAAGGCAGCGCCTACGGACCTGGGGAGATCCGCTATTACAAGATCGGCTTGATCGACGGTTCCGGCAACCCGGACACGCAGATGGTCGCGGCCTATTACATTCTGCGCGCCGCCCTGGAGCAGATCTTGCCGGAGAAGCCGTCCTATCCGAGGCGGGAACGTGGCAACGTGCTTGTCAATTGCCGGGGAGGACGATCGCGTTCGGTGATCGTCATGGCGCTGTTTCTGCACCTGACGCTTCCTTCGGAATTCTCGACGCTTGCCGGCGCGATCGCGCACATTCGCGAGCGCCGCCAACTCGCGCGCGCAGAGTGGTACAAGGCCCCGAAACCCGTTCTCATCGAGGCAGCAGCCCGTGCGGCGGAGTGGGTGCGGCTGATCGAGGATGTCCGTTGATGGCTTTGCTGTCCGCAACGGCCGAGGAGAAAGAAACCGATCGCAAGGCAATGAGCTGCCGACGCGGAAGAATGCCTCCCTCCAACCTTCGCGAACTCAAGGCCATGATCGCGAAGAAGGAGGTGATCTTTGCCGGCGAACGCAAGCGCGTCATGCGCGCCATACTCGACCATCCCGACATCATCGCCTTCGGCACGGCGACTTCGATAGCGGATGAGTGCGGCGTGTCCACGGCCACGGTCGTGCGTCTGGCGGGTCACCTCGGTTTCAGGAAGTTCCGCGATTTCAAGAATCTGTTTTGCGATCATCTGAAAGAAACGCGCGCCTCGCCGCAACGGATGCTCCGCTCGCCTCCCCGATCACGATGATCCCCGGCCGCGCATGCCCACCGCTTTCGGCCGGTGGCTGGCGCATTCCCGCGCGGGCGGTTATATTAGTCCGTGCGTAAGCTTCATCCGAAACGGGAGAAGTCATGGACCCGGTGACGCTCGTACTGACCGTATGCCTTGCAATGGCACCCGAAAAATGCCGGGAGGAAACGCTGCAGTTTCAGGACCTGAGGTCGTTGAATCAATGCATGTTCCAGTCCGCGGTGTACATCGCCGAATGGTCCGAGCAGCATCCGGCGCTTCGCGTCAAGAAGTGGCGATGCAGGGTTGCGGATGCGAGCCGCCCTGTCTGAATACCTGGGCCCCTGAACGAGGCGCTTGAATCTCGCAAGCGTATCGCCGACAGTGTAGCGTCGCATGGCAAATCTCGGAATTGCCCGGGGTGGAAAACTGTGCGACAACGATTCGCGTCGTGCTGGGGAGAGTACGACGGCCTGGGAGAGAGATATTCTCGGTGAATTCGGAGTGGCCTTGAGTCGCTCTGTTGGCTTGGAAGTATCTCGGGAGGAGAGCCATGCCGCGGACAGCCTTGCCCGTTCATTCGCTTTCGATAAAGTCGGCCCTGGTGATCGATGATCATCCGCTCTATTGCGATGCTCTGGCCGCGACGATGGAAAGCACCTTCAATACGCGCCGCATCAGAACGGCGACGTCGCTGAGCGAAGCGTTGCAGCAGCTCAGGATGCGCTTCTCGCCCGATCTGATCATGCTGGATCTGAACCTGCCCGATGCATCCGGCTTGAGCGGTTTTCTGAAAATCAAGGAGAAGATGCCCGATATTCCGGTCATCGTGATCTCCGCCTTCACGTCGAAGGACGTGGTTCAATCGGTCATCGCCGCCGGTGCCGCGGGGTTCATCCCCAAGGACATCGACCGTCATAATTTCCAGGAAGCGATGCAGGATATCTGGAACGGCAAGACCTATGTGCCGCCGGGCTATGCGGTGCCGGCGCGCGCGACGGCGACGGACCAGTCTGTGGAGACGATCTCGCGCAAGATCGCGCATCTGTCGCAGCAGCAGACCCGCATTCTGAGCCTGATCTGCGAAGGCATGCCGAACAAGCTGATCGCCTACGAGATGCAACTGGCCGAGGCGACCGTCAAGGCGCATATCACGGCGCTTCTGCGCCGGCTGGGCGTCCACAATCGCACCCAGGCGGCGATGCTGGTACGCGAAGTATCGATCCGCCACAGCCTGCAGTGAGGTGTGCCCGGCCTGCCGGGATGGAGTTGGAGGGTGACGGTGCATGACGGCTGTCGACGATCTTGACCGCAAACCCGCCGAGGCGGTGCGGCTCGCGACATCACGCGCCGATGATGCGTTCACCGCCCTCGCCGAAATCAGACGGCAGCTCGCCACGGCGAGGCCGAGCTTTATCTTTCTGTTCGTGCCGGACCGGCTGCAGCCGGAAGACCTTGCCGCTGCGCTCAGAAAGTCGCTGCCGAATACGGTCGTCTTCGGCTGCACGACAGCCGGCCAGATCACGCCGCGCGGCTATGAAAACGATACTCTGCTGGCGGTCGCCTTCCAGCGGCATCATTTTCGGGTGGCGTCGATCCTGTTCCAACCGATTTCGCCGGTCTCGATTGCCGATGTCGTTTCGCAGACCGAGCGGCTCGCCACACAGTTCCGCGTGACGCCGGGCCGCAAGCGGCTGGCGCTGATTTTCGCCGACGGACTGTCCAAGCAGGAGGATATTCTGGTGGCGGCCCTGGAGGCAGGGCTGAAGGACATTCCCGTCTTTGGCGGTTCGGCCGGCGACGGGCTGCGGTTCCAGCGCACCCAGGTGCTTCGCAACGGTGAATTCCACAGCAATGCCGCGCTCCTCCTGCTGCTCGAAACCGATCTGGAGTTCAGCGGTCTCGGCTTCGATCATTTTCAGCCCACCGACAAACGCATGGTGGTTACCCGCGCGGTCCCCGAGGAACGGCTGGTCCTGGAAATCAATGGTTCGCCGGCGGCGGAGGAATATGCCCGGCTGGTCAAGGTGCCGGTCGGCGAATTGTCGCCGATGGTCTTCGCCGAGAATCCGGTACTGGTGCGCAACGGCAATCTCTATCACGTGCGGGCGATCCAGCAGATTCAAGGCGAGCACGGGCTCACCTTCCTGTCGGCGATCGACGATGGTCTGCTGTTGCGCCTCGGCCGCGGCAAGGAAATCATCCGAACGCTCGAGACGGGGCTGGCGGTCAGCGGCCATGACGGTGAGGCCCCGGATTTCATCCTCGGTTTCGATTGTTATCTGCGCAAGCTCGAGATCGAGCGCAAGGGTCTGGACAGCGAGGTTTCCGAGCAGTTGCGGCAGCGCCGGGTCGTCGGCTTCAACACCTATGGAGAACAGCATCTCGGCGTGCACGTGAACCAGACCTTTGTCGGCGTCGCCTTTTTCCGGCCGAAGGCGGGAGCGCCGCTATGATCGATCCGAACGAGCCCTACGAACTTCAGATCGCCAAGCAGGCAAGGATCATCGAGGCGCTGGTCAACCGGGCCGAGCGCGGCCACGAAGTCGGGGGCTCCGCCTATTCGCTGTTCGAATCCGCCATCGCCCTTCAGGCGGAGGTCTGGGAAAAGACCAAGGATCTCGAAAAGGCTCTCGATACGCTCGACCGGGCGTCGAGCGAGCTCGAGGTCGCCTACCAGGCGCAGGAGCGGATTCAGAGAAATCTCGCCGATGCCATGGTGGCGATGGAGGACGGCTTCGCACTTTTTTCCGAGGAACGACTGCAGGCCTGCAACGCCCAGTTCCGCAATTTGCTGCCCGACGTGGAGCCGCTGATCAAGCCCGGCCTCGGTTTCGACGACTATCTCGCAGCGGTCAACGCAAGCAAGTATCTGAACCGGGAGGAGAATGGCCTGGCGGGCCGGCCTCAGCCGGTGGCGAAGGGGCAGGGATCCGGCCAGCGCTTTTCGTCCTTCGTGATGGTGCTGCGGAACGATCGCTGGTTCCAGATTTCCTATCGGCAGACCAGTTCCGGCAATATCACGGTCCTGCAGACCGAAATCACCGACATCGTGCGGGAGAACCGGCGCGAGAAGAACCGCCTGATCGACCAGCAGTCCCATCTGCTGCAGGCGGCCTTCGATCACATGTCGCTCGGCGTCTGCACGTTTTCGTCAGGCGGCGAATTGCTGGTACGCAACGAGCGCTTCGGTGAGCTTCTCGGCGTGCCGCTTGCGCTTCTGAAAAAGGGAAGTCCCTTTCAGCGCATTGTCGAACATGTCGAGCGCCACGAGATTCTCGAGCGGGAAGGGCGCCGGTCCAGGGTCGCCGGCTGGTTCAAGGCGGTGCGCCGCGGCGAGGCGGTGCAGGAGCGCTTCCGCCGGCGCGACGGCATGAGCCTCGACATCCGCATCCATTCCCTGCCCGATGACGGTTTCATCGTGTCGATCATGGACGTGACGGCAGAGACGCAGGCCTCGGCGCTTCTGGAGCAACGGGTGCAGGAGCGCACGGCCGAATTGACCGAGGCCAATCGCCTGCTGCAGATACACGCCGACGAGCAGACCAAGATCGAGGCGGCGCTTCGGCACGCCAAGGAGGCTGCCGAGGCGGCCCACACATCCAAGACCCGCTTTCTGGCGGCTGCCAGTCATGATCTCCTTCAGCCGATCAACGCCGCCAAACTCTATCTGTCGATGCTGACGGACAAGGTGGGGCAGCCGGGCACGGAGGAGGTGGTCAGGCGCCTGAAGCGATCCTTCACCTCGATCGAATCGCTCCTGCAGGCGCTTCTCGACATTTCGCGCCTCGACAGCTCGGGAGCCGAATTCAACGTCACCTCGTTCAATCTCGGCAATCTGCTGCAGGGCGTGGCCGAGGATCTGGCGCCCCTGGCAACGGAAAGGGGGATCGACCTTCGGATCGTGCCTTCCTCACGCTGGATCAGCAGCGATCAGCGCTACCTGATGCGCTGCGTCCAGAACCTTGTCGTGAACGCCATTCAATATACGGAGCGCGGCCGTGTCCTGGTCGGTTGCCGGCTGGCGGGCGGTGCCGTGCGAATAGAAGTGTGGGATACCGGCGTCGGAATATCCGAGGAAGATCGGACACGGATATTCAAGGAGTTCACCCGGGCAAGCGGCGCGGCAAAGGGTCCGGGCATGGGACTTGGACTGTCGATCGTCGAGCGGGCATGCCGGCATCTCGATCACCCCATCCGGCTGGCATCGCGGCCGGGCCAGGGCTCCGTCTTCTCGATCGAAGTGCCGCTGGCCGCGCCCGGCCATGCCAGCGTCAGCGAGGATCCGAGGATGGAGCCGATGCTCGACGGCAGCCTCGATCTGATCGTGATGATCGTCGAGAACGATGCCGACGAGCTGCACGCGATGACGCAGGTTCTGGAAAGCTGGGGAGCCAGCGTTCTGGCAGCGGACTCGACTGCAGATGCGGCGGCGCTGATGCAGGAAATCGGCACGGCTCCCGACATCTTGCTGGTCGATTATCAGCTGGACGAAGAGGACAACGGCATAGAAACCATTCATACGCTGCGCGCGCTCGCAGGAGCCGAAATACCGGCGATCATCATTTCCGCCAACCGGCAACGGCAATTCCTGCAGCTCTGTAACGAAATGTCCTTCGCCGTGCTCACCAAGCCGGTGCAGCTGGTGCGGCTCAGGGCGCTGATCGACTGGAAGACCCGGGCCCGCGTGGCGTGAGACAAACACAGACAAAGGTCTCCGATGACATTGCCGGGGCCGCTGCTAGGCTCGAAACCGGTAAACGGAGCCTCGGAACGGGCCACAATCGGACGGTGGATCTGCGATGCGTATTTTTCTCCTGATCGCTCTATTCCTGCTGGGGCAGGGGCACGGACCCGTGGCTGCTGCGGAGACCTACGAGCTCCTCTTCCATTCGGCGGCGTTGAAAGGGCTCGCCGTGGCGAAGGACGGTTCCGTAGACGAGCAGAGCTCGCTCGTCTACGACAAGGTGGTGTCGGGGCCTGATGCAGGGCAGAGGGCCGGCAGCTTCACGATCGGCCTCAAGGTTGGCGACAATGTCGCGATGACGCTCCATCAGGGCAGCCAGTCCCGGGGGCTCGGCAACTATCCAGCCTCGGTCGGCAATCCGCTGATCATGTATTTTCTCGAAAGCGTGCTTTCCGATCTTGCGGCACAATCCGGCGGCAGTCCCTTCTACATGCGCAACCGCATCAAGGAAGCCCTGCTGCGGGATGCGCAGATCGAGCCGATATCGCTGCGCTATCACGACCGTGAAATCGCCGCGCGCGAGGTGACGATCCGGCCCTTCGAACACGACAAGGCGCGCGCGCAAATGGGGCGGATCTCGCAGTTGTCGCTCGCCGTCACCGTGTCGGAAGAGATTCCCGGCTGGTATTATGCGCTGGTGGCCACCGTTCCTTCGGCGGCGGGCGGGGCCGAGGCCGGCTATTCCCACGCGATCACCTTGAAAGAAGCTGCGGAGGGCGGCCGCCCATGATGCGCGCCGCCCTGACCGCGCTCGCAATCGCGACGGCGGCAATCCCCGCAAGCGGACAGAGCATGTCTGAGCGCCTCAACGATTACCCCACCGAGGTCCGGGCCGACTATGTGTTCGGATGCATGGCCGCCAACGGCCAGAGCCGGGAAGTATTGAGTAAATGCGCCTGCTCGATCGATGTGATCGCATCGATCCTGCCCTATGACAAATATGTCCAGGCCGAAACGGTGCTGTCTCTCCAGCAGGGGAGCGGCGAACAGCTGGCCATGTTCAAGTCGGCGGTCGTGCCACGCACCATGGTCGCGGATCTGAGACGCGCCCAGGCGGAGGCGGAGATGCTGTGCTTCTAGAGCACTTCCAGGAAAAGTGTGTAACGGTTTTCCGTCCGGAAGTGCGTGACCCCAGGCTAATTCAGCTCGCATTCAGGCGGGCGGCGTCTTCGGCAGGACCCGGTCGAAGACATTGCCGTCCGTATCGACCGCATGGACCGTGAAGTCCGGGGCACCATTGTCGGTATAGCTGAAACGGAAAACGGGATTTTCACTGATCGATATCCCGCCGTCGAGCGAGAACAGAAGCTCGTCTCCCTGCTTCACGACCAATTCGGTGATGAATTTCGCACCGACGAAGAGCTGGGTGATCTGGTCGCGCTGGAGACCGGAATAGTTCGGATGGCGGATCATGATCTGCGCCTCGCGGCGGGCTTTCTGTCCGTCCCCCTTGCCGTCGAAGAGCTTCAGCCGCATCTCTCCCATATCCTTCAGCGCCGCGACCGGGTCCTTTGTGGCAGGCGCCGAGCAGCCGCCGGATGCCTTGACGAAGCGGCCATTCATGAAAATGCCCCGCGGCGTTTCGGCGATCGCCCGGACGTTCGAATATTGGTTGACGCGCACGCGGGTTTCGAATTTCAGCGGTGCCATCGCGGGGCCGAAGCGGATTTCGGCGGCCACCGGCGCCGGGTTCTCGTCGATCACCAGCTTGAGGAATTCGATCGGATCCGCCGCGGCGTCCGTCTGCTCGATCGTGACCGGCACCGTCGCGGCGTCGTTGGCGCGGTAGGGCGCGGTGACGGAGAACAGGGTGGTGCCGTCGAGAATGGCCGCTTCGCCGACGACGTCGCCCTTCAAATCGCGCCAGGTCGCGCCGTCTGCTAGCGGGTTGTTCGGCTTCTCCGGCTCGGCAAGTGCGAGGCTTGCCGTCAGCATGGCGGGAATAAGCGCGAGAATGAGCTTCATGGTTCAAAGCCCCCTTTTTGGACAGGCTGCGAGTATCTTATAGCATAGAACGAGATGCCCGGGAGCAGAAGCGAGCCTTTCGGATATGTTGTCTGACGCGACCGGCGGCCGCAATCTTGTAGATCGCCGGGTTTGTGTATCGCCCACTTTTTCGAAAATGCCGGGGGCTCGAGGTGTTCGAAGCATTCGTGACGATGTGCATCCTTGCTGCAGCAGCACCTGACGCGCCGCCGAGCGAGATCTGCCGGGTGGCACTGCTGCCCGGCTTTGCGGCGGAGACGAAAGCGGGGTGCGAGCATGCGCTGCATTCCGTCACGCGCAAGCCGGGCGACTGGACCGAGAAGCCGCCATTTTGTGCCCCGAGGCCCAACTCGGCTCTCTCCTTCAGCGAGGCGGCCCCAGGGGTCTTCCTGCATCGCGGCCGGGTGGCGGAGCCGGATGCGGAAAACGGCGGCGACATGTCCAACTTCGGCTTCGTCGTGGGGTCGCGCAGCGTCGCCGTGATCGATTCCGGCGGCGCGCGCAAGCTCGGAGAAGAGATCTATCTGGCGATCCGCGAACGAAGTCGCCTGCCGATCAGTCATCTGATCCTGACGCACATGCATCCGGACCACGTCTTCGGCGCCGAGCCGCTCCGCGAGGCGGGAGCGGCAGTGGTCGGCCAGGCCAATTTGCCGCGTGCGCTCGCCGACCGCGCCGAAAACTATCGCGCAAGCTACGCCCGGCGGATCGGCGAGGCGGCCTTCCTGGGCAGCCGCATAGTCGCACCGGATCGGGCGATAGCGCAGCAGGAGGCGATCGACCTCGGCGGCAGGGTGCTGGAGCTGCGCGCCTGGCCAACGGCGCACACCTCTACCGACCTCACCGTCTTCGACCGGACGTCCGGTATCCTTTTCGCCGGCGATCTGCTGTTCGACAGGCACACGCCGGCCCTCGACGGATCGCTGCGCGGCTGGCTCGCCGCTCTTTCCGAGATGAAGGGGCTGGGCGCGCGGAAGGTCGTACCGGGCCATGGAGGGCCGCTGCTCGACTGGCCTGAGGCCGCCGCGCCGCTCGAACGCTACCTCCATGTTCTGGAGTCCGATACGAAGAAAGCGCTCGATGACGGCCTGGCGCTCGGGGAAGCAAGCGAGGTCATCGGTCGAAGCGAATCGGACCGATGGCGCCTGTTCGACCTCTTGAACCCGCAAAACGCCACGTCCGCCTATACGGAGATGGAATGGGATCCTTAGAGCACTCTCAGGAAAAGTGCGTAGGGCCTTCCGTGGGGAAGTGACCAGATTCAAAGCGTGGGGTGAGAAAAGCGGAATCGCTGCTCGGAAGGCACGATGCGCGGATCCGATGCGTTCAGGCGTCAGTCCGGCATATGCTTCAGCAGCATCTGTGCGATGGCATAGGCGCGTTTTTCCAGAAGCACCGGTGTTTCGCAGACATAGGTGAGCGCCTGCGAGCGATCGCGATAAATGCGCTCGTCCCAGTCGATCTGTTCCTCCAGCTTGTCGATACGGTCGAAGTCGGGGCTTTTCTCCCGCGAAAGCTTTGCCATCTCGACGCGCGCGCCCTCGATGCGGGACGAGAGCGCGATCTGGCTGCGGGAATAGCGGGCTATCCCCGTGATCAGCCGCTGGCGGGTCGCGGCGATATTGTCGAACACGCCGTAGAAGATGTTGCCGAGCAGTTGACCGTCGACCTGCTTGTTCCGCTCCACGAAAGCCCTGATATGCGCGTCGGCCTCTTCCAGGCTGACCCGGCGAAGCGATAATGCTTCCACGAGATCGTTTGCTTCGGGCGAAAGAGGCGTGCGGGTCACCGGCGCGGGCCACATCAGGCTCGCCGACAGGTTCTCGACTTTGCGCTGGATACAGGGCCAGTCGGGATCGGAAAAATCCATTGCTGCTGCGACGCCGGGGGCTTGGGTCAGGCAAAGCGCCAGACCGATCGCCAGGTTGAGCGGCAAACCGCGCATCCGGCGAAGCGCGTGACAGGCGACTCTCATTCTTGATGTCTCCGTGTTCTCACGGGCGTCAGTATAGGGTGACCGGGGACGAAGCCAAAGGTCGCGTTTTACACACTAAGGTCGCAATTGTCTTTGTGCTTTGGCCCGTCTGTAATCTGTGTACAAGCCCTCATAAGGGGCCCTTACATAACGTAGTACCGGAGGAATCCATGCGCACTCGCGCTGCTCTGGCCGTTCAGGCCGGAAAACCCCTTGTCGTGACCGAAGTCGAGCTCGAAGGCCCCCGGGCCGGCGAGGTGCTGGTCGAGGTGAAGGCGACCGGCATCTGCCATACCGACGATTTCACGCTGTCGGGGGCCGATCCGGAGGGGCTGTTCCCGGCGATCCTCGGTCATGAGGGCGCCGGCATCGTCGTCGATGTCGGCCCCGGCGTCACCTCGGTGAAGAAGGGCGACCACGTCATCCCGCTCTATACGCCGGAATGCCGCTCCTGCCCCTCCTGCCTCAGCCGCAAGACCAATCTCTGCACCGCCATCCGCGCCACCCAGGGGCAAGGGCTGATGCCGGACGGCAGCTCGCGGTTCTCGATCAACGGCGACAAGGTCCACCACTATATGGGCTGCTCGACCTTTTCGAACTTCACCGTGCTGCCGGAGATCGCGCTCGCCAAGGTCAATCCGGACGCCCCCTTCGACAAGATCTGCTATATCGGCTGCGGCGTCACCACCGGCATCGGCGCGGTGATCAACACCGCCAAGGTCGAGATCGGCGCCACCGCCATCGTCTTCGGTCTCGGCGGCATCGGACTCAACGTCATCCAGGGGCTTCGCCTTGCCGGCGCCGACATGATCATCGGCGTCGACCTCAACAACGACAAGAAGCCCTGGGGCGAAAAGTTCGGCATGACCCACTTCGTCAATCCGAAGGAGGTCGGCGACGACATCGTGCCCTATCTCGTCAACCTGACGAAGCGCGGTGCCGACCAGATCGGCGGCGCCGACTACACCTTCGACTGCACCGGCAACACCAAGGTCATGCGCCAGGCGCTCGAAGCCTCGCATCGCGGCTGGGGCAAGTCGGTGATCATCGGCGTCGCCGGCGCCGGCCAGGAGATTGCCACCAGGCCGTTCCAGCTCGTCACCGGCCGCACCTGGATGGGCACCGCCTTCGGCGGCGCGCGCGGGCGCACCGACGTGCCGAAGATCGTCGACTGGTACATGGAGGGCAAGATCGAGATCGATCCGATGATCACCCACACCATGCCGCTCGAGGACATCAACAAGGGGTTCGAGCTCATGCATTCCGGCGAGAGCATTCGGAGCGTGGTCCTCTATTGAGCGCGAAGATGGAACTCGTAACGCAAAGCCAATGTTTCGGCGGAACCCAGTCCGTGTACCGCCACGCCTCCGAGGTTTGCGGTGTCGAGATGGCATTCGGCCTCTACATGCCGCCGCAGGCGCGGACGCGTTCGGTGCCGTTGTTGTGGTATCTCTCGGGCCTGACATGCACGCATGAGAATGCCATGATCAAGGCGGGTCTGCAGCGGCACGCGGCCGAGCAGGGGCTGGCGCTGGTTTTCCCCGACACCTCGCCGCGCGGCGAGGGCGTGGCCGACGACGAGGCCTACGATCTCGGTCAGGGTGCGGGCTTCTATGTCAATGCGACGCAGAAGCCCTGGTCGCCGCACTATCGCATGTATGATTACATCGTCACCGAATTGCCCGCTCTTCTGCAGGATCAGTTGCCGCTGAACGGGGTCAACGGGATCACCGGGCATTCGATGGGCGGCCACGGCGCGCTGACGATCGCCTTCCGCAACCCGGAACTGTTCCGCTCCGTTTCGGCCTTCGCGCCGATCGTCAATCCGACCCGGTCGGACTGGGGCCGCAAGCAGTTCTCCGCGTATCTCGGCGACGACGAGGCCGACTGGGGCAGCTATGACGCCTGCCTGCTTCTCGGCGAGCTCGGCTGGCATGGCGATATCCTGATCGATCAGGGCGCGGCGGATCAGTTTCTGGACGAGCTGCAGCCCGAGGCGATGGCCCGCTTGCTGGCGGAGCGGCGGCAGGCCGGCGTCGTCCGGCTGCAGGCGGGTTACGATCACAGCTATTATTTCGTGGCGAGCTTCGGCGAGGACCACGTGCGCTGGCATGCAGAGCGGCTGAACGCCGCGTAAGGGAGAGGAAAGAATGGCTTTTAGACTTGGTACCCGACTGACCGCTTTCGTCCTGTTCGGTGGAATTCTTGGCGCTGCCGCGCCGGCTCTTGCTCTGGATCCTTCGGTCGGAGATCCCGGTGCAGGCGAGAAAGTCTTCCGCAAGTGTCAGGCCTGTCATGCCGTCGGTCCGGATGCCAAGTCGAAGACCGGACCCTTGCTGAACGGGATAATCGGCCGGTCGGCCGGCAAAGCCGAAGGCTACGCCTACTCGCCGGCAATGAGCAAGGCGGCCGAGGCAGGGCTTACCTGGACGCCGGAGAAGATCGCTGAGTTTCTGACCAGTCCGAAGGGCTTCCTACCCGGCACCAAGATGACCTTTGCGGGTCTGCGCAAGGATCAGGAGCGCGCCGATATAATCGCATATCTGGCAACCTTTCCCTGACCGAAGAGGAGGAAGCGAAAACAAGGACAGAAGCAAGTTACCCCTGAAGCAGACGGAGCTTTCTCCAGCAGCAGGGGCAGAGTCGCAAGCCGATACCGGGAGATGAGGAGACCGCGAGGTTTTCCCGGAGCGAGCGGGTTCAACGGCCCTATCGGCAGCACCCAAGAGGAGGATGAAATGAAACGACTTCTTACAATGCTTGCCATTTTGTCGATAGGCGGCGGTGCACAGGTCGCTTTCGCCAACGATGATTTGCAGAAGCTCATCGATGACCCCAATCAATGGGCTATCCAGACCGGCGACTATGCCAACCTGCGCTACTCCAAGCTCGACCAGATCAACAAGGACAACGTAGGCAAACTTCAGGTTGCCTGGACCTTCTCGACCGGCGTTCTGCGTGGTCACGAAGGTTCGCCGCTCGTCATCGGCGACCTGATGTACGTCCATACGCCGTTCCCGAACACGGTCTACGCGTTGGATCTCAGCAAGGACGGCCAGATCGTCTGGAAATACGAGCCGAAGCAGGATCCGAACGTGATCCCGGTGATGTGTTGCGACACCGTCAATCGCGGCGTGGCCTATGCGGATAACAAGATCTTCCTGCATCAGGCCGATACGACGGTCGTGGCACTCGACGCCAAGACCGGCAAGGTCATCTGGAGCGTCAAGAACGGCGATGCCACCAAGGGCGAGACGAATACCGCCACCGTCATGCCGGTGAAGGACAAGATTCTCGTCGGCATATCCGGCGGCGAGTTCGGCGTCCGCGGTCACGTGACGGCCTATTCGATGGCAGACGGGAAACTCCTGTGGCGCGGTTACTCCATGGGGCCCGACAGCGATACGCTGATCGATCCTGAAAAGACCACCCATCTGGGCAAGCCGGTCGGCAAGGATTCCGGCCTCACCACCTGGGAAGGCGATCAGTGGAAGATCGGCGGCGGCACGACCTGGGGCTGGTACTCCTACGATCCGGAAGAAAATCTGGTATATTACGGATCCGGTAACCCTTCGACCTGGAACCCGACCCAGCGGCCGGGCGACAATCGGTGGTCGATGACCATCTTTGCGCGTGATGTCGATACCGGCATGGCGAAATGGCTCTATCAGATGACGCCCCATGACGAATGGGACTATGATGGCGTCAACGAGATGATCCTGACCGAACAGCAGATCGACGGCAAGGACCGCAAGCTGCTGACCCACTTCGACCGGAACGGCTTCGGCTATACGATGGACCGCGTCACCGGCGAGCTGCTCGTGGCCGAGAAGTACGATCCCACGGTCAACTGGGCGACTGAAGTGGTCATGGATCCGAAGTCCGACAAATACGGTCGGCCTCAGGTCGTGGCACAGTATTCGACGGAGCAAAACGGCGAAGACACCAACACCACCGGCGTATGCCCGGCGGCACTCGGCACCAAGGACCAGCAGCCTGCGGCCTATTCGCCGAAGACCGAGCTGTTCTACGTGCCGACCAACCACGTCTGCATGGACTACGAGCCGTTCCGGGTAAGCTACACCGCCGGCCAGCCCTATGTCGGGGCCACGCTGTCGATGTACCCGCCGAAGGACAGCCACGGCGGCATGGGCAATTTCATTGCCTGGGACAACAAGGAAGGCAAGATCAAGTGGTCTCTGCCGGAGCCGTTCTCGGTCTGGTCCGGCGCTCTGGCAACAGCCGGCGACGTGGTCTTCTACGGAACGCTCGAGGGTTATCTGAAGGCGATCGACGCGGCAACCGGCAAGGAGCTCTATCGCTTCAAGACACCTTCCGGGGTGATCGGCAACGTGATGACCTATGCCCGTGACGGCAAGCAGTACGTGGCCGTGCTTTCGGGTGTCGGCGGCTGGGCCGGTATCGGTCTGGCAGCGGGCCTGACCAACCCGACTGAAGGTCTCGGAGCCGTCGGCGGCTACTCGGCCCTCAGCAACTACACCGCACTCGGCGGCACGCTTACCGTGTTCAAGCTGCCGGAATAAGAGGCAATCTTCGCCCGGGAGTTGGGGGGGGCTCACACGCCCGCGCCAACTCATATCAGCCCCCAAAAGGACGCAAGATGACCAGATCAAGACCAGCCGTACCGATGATCCTCGCCTTTTTGACGTTTATGGCGAGCGCCGCAGGCGCAGAAGATGCGCCAAAGGACAACATCACCGCTGTGCGCGACGAAAACGGGCGCTACTACACCGCCGATGACGTTCCCACTTTCAAGATCGCCGAGGACGGCACGGTCGACTGGCTCACCTATTCGGGCTTTCGCCGCTATCACTCGGAATGTCACGTCTGTCATGGCCCGGAGGGCGAGGGGTCGAGCTATGCGCCGGCCTTGAAGACCTCCGCGATAAACATGGACTACTACGATTTCGTCGATGTCGTCACGAACGGGCGCAAGAAGGTGAACGCTGCCGAGAACTCGGTGATGCCTGCCTTCGGCGAGAACGTCAACGTGATGTGTTATCTCGACGACATCTACGTCTATCTGAAAGCGCGCGGAGCCGATGCGCTGCCGCGCGGACGTCCGGCCAAGAAGGAAGCGAAATCCGATGCGATCAAGGAAGCTGAAACGGCTTGTCTCGGTCACGAGTAGCCTTCTGGCAGGCGCCGGCGCTCTGTTGCTGGCGGCCGCCGGCTCTCAGCCGGCGGTAGCGCAGACATCGGACCTGGTGTCGAAGACGGCTTTTCGGGTCTGTGCCGATCCGGCCAATCTGCCGATGTCCGATCGGTCGGGTAAGGGATACGAGAACAGGATCGCCGAACTGATGGCATCCAAGCTCGGGCTGCCGGTGGAATACACCTGGTTTCCGATGGCGACCGGCTTCGTGCGCAAGACCCTGCAGGCCAATGCCTGCGATGTGGTCATCGGTTTCGCCCAGGGCGACGAGCTGGTCCTGAACACCAACCATTATTATACCTCGTCCTATGTGCTGATCGTTGCCTCGGAAGGTCCGCTGGGCGGCGTCACGACGCTTGCCGACCCTCTTCTCAAGGACAAGCGGATCGGCATCGTCGCGGGAACGCCGCCGGCGACCCATATGGCGAGAAACGGACTGCTGCCCAAGGCGAAGGGATATCATCTGATGGTCGACCGGCGCTATGAGGATCCGGCCGACGACATGCTCGCCGACCTGGAATCCGGCGCCCTCGACGCAGCCATCCTCTGGGGGCCGATCGGCGGGCCGCTCGTCAAGGCAAGCCACCCGAAGCTGAAGGCGACCCCGCTCCTGTCGGAGACCACCCCGCCAAGGCTCTTCTACCGCATCACCATGGGCGTGCGGCAAGGCGAGAAGGTCTGGGAGCGCAAGCTCAATTCCCTCATTCGTCGCAATCAGTCCGAGATCAACGCGATTCTCGCCGAGGCCGGCGTGCCGCTCCTGAACGACATGGGAACCGGCCCGCTCGAGGCGCAGCAATGACCCGCCAGTGGCTCCATTCGCTGGTCCTGCTCCTGTTTGCCGCCTTCCCGGCGGCGGCGGCCGAGGAGCCTGCGGGCTACCGGGAGAGCGAATACCGCGCCGAGGTGCCGGCGACGCTTTCCGGCGCGACCGTCGTGTCGACCGAAGCCGCCCATGCATTGTGGAAAACCGGTCAGGTGGCCTTCATCGACGTCCTGCCGCAGCCGCCGAAGCCCGCCAACCTGCCCGAGGGAACGGTCTGGAACGAGAAGCCGCGGCTGTCCATTCCATCTGCCTTATGGCTGCCGAATGTCGGCTATGGCCGGCTGGCCGACGTCATGCACGCCTATTTTCGCGCCGGCCTGGAAAAGGCGACCGGTGGCGACAAGAGCCGGCCGGTGCTGTTCTTTTGCCTCGACGGCTGCTGGATGTCCTGGAATGCCGGAAAGCGCGCCCTCGAATACGGCTACACCCACGTCTTCTGGTATCCGCAGGGCACCGATGGCTGGACGGCGGCCGGCTACCCCACGGAGCGCATCGAGCCGGAGCCCGGCGGCCGGTGAAACGAGGGAACGTATCGGAGGACTGCAATCTCTCCTCTTCGCGTCATCCCTGTGACGAGCGCTCAAACAGGCGGCGGGTATCCCGAATCTCAAAAGGCCTTAATCGGGCATCCTTCAGGATTTGAAGAAGTGGTTTTTCAGGATGTAGCGGATGCCGCGCAGCCAGCTGTCATCGGTGTTCGAGCGGATGTCGACGGCAAGGCCGCGCAGCATCTCGCCGGAGTCCACGTCGCGCAGTACGAGCTCCACCGATAGGATAAGGTTGGAGATCTTACGCACTTCGCCGACCAGCACATAGTCGGCGCCGAGCCGCTTGCCCATACTCAGGTCGCAGCCGTTGCAGTCGGCCGGATTGACCGTGCTGGCGAGTTCGGCTGCCACTGGCTCGTTCGTGAGAATGACGAAGCCTTCCTGAACGAAGCGGTCGCGCGCCGCGTTTTCCATGAGCTCGAGCCGCGCGGTCTCGTCGGCGCGCACCCCGTTATAGGCCCCCTCCGTCGACAGATCGATGAATGTCATGCCGAGGAATGCGACCTTGGCGCCCGGCGCCAGCGGCTTGTCCAGCGCAGCACGAGCGAGCGCCGGCGACAGGGCCAGAACAAGGATCGAGACAACGACTGTCAGGATGTGCCGCATGACATCCAGCCTAGCACACGCATGTCGCTAAACTACGCTCCTTAAGTATCGGTTTTGCCACACCTACTGCGCTGTTAGTCTCCATCTCCGAGGGAGTGTCAGGGAGATTGGGAGGTCGTTCCGGCAATGCCTAACCCATCGCTTTTGCATGTCGTTTTCTGGGTGACGGTGTTTGTTACGTCTCCCGTGCAGGCGGCGGAGGTGAAGACGGCTGTGCTGCGGATCGATCGTGTCGTCGGTCCGCCGATCTCGCGGCTCGATGCGCCGCCCGCCGATCTGGGCTTTGCCGGCGCCATGCTTGGCAACGAGGACAACCGGACCACCGGCGCCTTCACCGGCATGGACTACACCGTGAAAACGCAGGCGGTTGCGCCGGAAGAGGCGGAGGCGGCGCTCGATGGGCTGAAGGCGGAAGGCATCGGCCTCATCGCGGTGATCGCAGAAGGCGACGTACTGAAGGCGCTCTCCGACAAATCCGGGCCGGACGTGCTGCTTTTCAATGCGGGCGCTCGCGACGACGGGCTGCGCGATGCCGATTGCCGGGCCAATGTGCTGCACGTCTCGCCGAGCCGTTCGATGCTCAGCGACAGCATCGTTCAGTTTCTCATGTGGAAGAAATGGCCGCGTATCCTGCTGATCCACGGCTCGCATCCCGAAGACAAGCTGCTTGCCGACAGCTACCGCAAATCGGCCGCCAAGTTCGGTGCTGAGATCGTCGAGGAGCGGGAGTTCGTCGACACCGGCGGCAGCCGGCGCACGGATACCGGTCATGTCTTGGTGCAAAAGCAGATTCCCGTCTTCACCCAGGAGGCCGAGGAATATGACGTGATCGTCGCGGCCGACGAGGCTGGCGTTTTCGCGCCCTATCTGCCCTATCACAGCTGGGATCCGAGGCCGGTCGCGGGCTCTGCGGGCCTGCGTCCGGTCTCCTGGCATCCCGCCCACGAGGCCTGGGGTGCGACCCAGTTCCAGCGCCGCTTCGAAAAACTCACCGGCCGCTACATGCGCGAGGAAGATTACCAGGCATGGCTTGCAATGCGCGTGATCGGAGAGGCGGTGACGCGGTCCGGCAAGGCCGACCCGGGGAGCGTGCGGGCCTACGCCCTTTCCAAGGATTTCGAACTGGCTGCGTTCAAGGGCCAGAAATTGACCTTCCGCACCTGGAACGGGCAGTTGCGGCAGCCGGTCCTTTTGACCGAGGGCCGGGTGACCGTTTCCGTATCGCCGCAGGACGGCTACCTGCACCAGCATTCGCCGCTCGACACGCTGGGCATCGATGCGCCCGAGACAGCCTGTCACGCATTTGGAGGATAAGATGCTCAGACCCGCACTGGCGATTGTGTCCGCCGTTCTGCTGTCTGCCGGTTCGGCCGAGGCCAACAAGGTCTTCGTGAGCAACGAGCGCGGTAACAACATAACCGTGCTCGACAGTGAAAGCTGGGAAGTGATCGCCACGTTCCCGGCCGGAAACAGGCCGCGCGGCATCACCATCAGTCCGGACGGCAAGGAACTTTACGTCTGCGCGTCGGATGACGACACCGTCAGGGTCTTCGATCCCGAGACCTATAGGGAACTGCACACGCTGCCGTCGGGTCCGGATCCGGAACTTTTCGCCCTCGATCCTTCCGGCAATCCGCTCTACATCGCCAATGAGGACGACAATCTCGTGACCGTCGTGGATGTCAAGACGCACCAGGTACTGGCTGAGGTGCCGGTCGGGGTCGAGCCGGAAGGCGTCGCGGTCAGCCCGGATGCCAAGACGATCATCAATACGTCCGAAACCACCAATATGGCGCATTTCATCGACGCCTCGACCTACAAGATCGTGCACAACGTGCTGGTGGATCAGAGGCCGCGTTATGCGGAGTTCACGGCAGACGGCAAGAAGCTCTACGTCAGCGCCGAGATCGGGGGTACCGTTTCGGTGATCGACGTGTCGGCGGCCGAGCCGAAAATCACCAAGAAGATCACGTTCGAAGTCCCGGGCGTCCTGCCGGAATGGCTGCAGCCGGTCGGCGTCAAGGCCACCAAGGACGGCTCGCGCATCTTTGTGGCGCTTGGACCCGCAAACCGGGTTGCAGTGATCGACGGAGCGACGGACGAAGTGCTCGACTATCTGCTCGTCGGGCAGCGGGTCTGGCAGATGGCATTCACGCCGGGCGAGGAATTCCTGATCACCACCAATGGCAATTCCAATGACATCAGCATAATCGACGTGAAGGCGGAAAAGGTGATCCGCTCGGTTCAGGTGGGCGAGCAGCCCTGGGGCGTCGTAGTCGCGCCGGATTGAAGCGGAGCAATGGGCAAATACCAATGGGGAGGATTCATCGTGCATAAATCGGTTCTTGCGGCGCTCGCCGCGCTCTTTCTGGCGAGTCCGGCCGTTGCCGCGCCGCTTTGCAGCGACCTCGGCTTTGCCGGGCTGCTGGCCAAATGCAATCGGGGAGAGCCGATCGAGATCACGCTTGCGTCCGGAAAGCCGCTCGGCAAGGGTGCCATTACGCTCCAGTCAGGCGCATACTACGAAATGCAGATCACGGCGGACGGATCGGCGGAGCTGGCGATCACCGGTGCGCCGTTCTTCCGTGCGATCTGGATGAACGAGATCGTCGTCAACGGCATCGAGGTGCGCCCAATGGCGATCGACAGCCTGGAATTCGACGAGGCCGGGACTGCAACGCTGTCTTTCATCGCCGTCAAGCCGGGCAGCTACGAAGTGAAGATTCCGGAATCCTCCGGCGACAGCCAGAAAGTATCGATTTCCATACAGTGAAACGGTGCCCGAGAAAGTCCGCGGGACAGGGTGCCCGAAGGCGGCGGTTCCGGGGAGGAAGAGATGAAAGTTATTCGACTGTTCATGGCCGCTTGCCTGTTCGCATTCGGACCGGCTGCGGCCTCGGCCGACGAGTTGCCGCAATTGCGGGCGGCCATGCTGGCATCGGGAACCGTCAACTGGGAAATCTCGACAATCAAGACCCACGAATTCGACCGCAAGAACGGCTTCGAACTGGCCGTGCAGGACTATGCGGACAACGGCGCGACGCGCGTCGCCTTCGAGGGCGGCGAGGCCGACACGATGGTGGCCGACTGGATCTGGGTGGCCAACCAGCGTGCCTCCGGCAAGGATTATGTCTTCATCCCCTATTCGCGCGCGGTCGGCGGCCTGATGGTCAAGGATGAAAGCGGCATCAAGGCGCTGCCGGACCTTGCCGGCGAGAAGATCGGCATTGCCGGAGGTCCGCTCGACAAGAGCTGGCTGATCCTGCGCGCCTATGCCAAGCAGCAGCATGGCATGGATCTCGCAGCCGAAACCGAGCAGGTGTTCGGCGCTCCGCCATTGATCTTCAAGTCGGCGCTTGCCGGCGAGACGGCGGGTACCATCAATTTCTGGCATTTCCTCGCGAAGATGCGGGCCAAGGGCATGCATGAACTGGTCTCCGTCTCGGATGCGGCGGCGGCGCTCAAGCTCGATCCCGATACGCCGCTCCTCGGCTACGTGTTGAAGGGCGAATATGCCGCGACCCATCCGGAAATCGTGAAGGGGCTTTACAAGGCCTCGCGCGCAGCCAAGGATCTGCTGCGCGAGAACGATGAGGTGTGGGAGGAATTGCGGGACAAGATGAATGCGGCCGACGACGCAGAATTCATTGCGCTACGCGACGGCTATCGCGCCGGCATTCCAAGCGGCAAGCCGATCGACGAGGCGGCCGCCGACCGTTTTCTGCGGCTGATGGCGGAACTTGGTGGAGAAGAGCTCGTCGGCAAGGCGACAAGCCTGCCCAGTGGATTGTTCCTGCACCTTGAATAGAACGCTGCAACATCCTGCCTTGGTGCGCGCATTGTCGCTGGGGCTGCTGTTGCTCTTGTGGATAGCGGCCGCCGGCTTCACGGATGACGCGTCGGTCCTGCCCCAGCCCTGGACGCTCTGGGCACCCTTCGTGCAAGCGGTCAGTTCCGGCGCCTTGCCCTATCACCTGGGCATGACGCTCTGGCGCGTGATCTGCGCATTCGTGCCGGCCATGGTGATCGGCGTGGCGATCGGCTTTCTGATGGGGCGCGTTGCCGCGGTCGATCGATGGCTCGACCCATGGCTCGTCGTGTTTCTCAATCTGCCGGCACTGGTGCTCATCGTGTTGTGCTACATCTGGATCGGTCTCAACGAGACGGCCGCCATCACCGCCGTCGTGCTCAACAAGATCCCGAATGTCGCAACGCTTCTGCGCGAGGGCGCGCGGGCGCTTGACCCGGATCTCGACTCCATGGCGGCGGTTTACCGCATGCGTCCGCTGGCGCGGCTGCGACACGTGATCATGCCGCAGCTTGCGCCTTTCATTGCCGCTGCCGCCCGATCCGGCATTGCGGTGATATGGAAGATCGTGCTGGTGGTCGAGTTTCTCGGCCGCTCCAGCGGGATAGGGTTCCAGATCCATTTCTATTTCCAGCTTTTCAACGTTGCCATGGTGCTGGTCTATGCGCTTTCCTTCATCGGCGTGATGCTGCTGGTGGAGGCTTTCTTCCTGCAGCCGGCCGAACGCCGGGTGCGGCGCTGGAGGACGGCGTGATCAGGATCGATGTCAGACGAAAGGCATTCGGCGAAGAGGAGGTCCTGCGCGACATCCGCTTCGAGATGGAGATCGGCGAGACGGTCGCCATCCTCGGTCCGTCGGGCATCGGCAAATCGACGCTGCTTCGGCTCGTCGCCGGCATCGACACCGCTTTCGACGGCGAGATCACCCGGCCGGAAAACATTGCCATGGTTTTTCAGGAGCCTGTTCTTCTGCCGTGGAGAAGCGTCATCGAGAACCTGACATTGGTGCATCCGCAACTCGGGATGCAAGCTGCACTCTCAGCGCTGGAGCGGACCGGCATCGCCGACAGGGCCGCGCTCTATCCCGGCCAGCTGTCGCTCGGCCAGCAGCGGCGGCTGGCGCTGGCGCGGGCCTTTGCCGGTCGGCCGGAGCTTCTCGTCCTGGACGAGCCCTATGTGTCGCTCGATCCTGCGATGGCCGAGGACATGCTGGCCCTGACCGAGGCGCTGATCGCGGAAACCGCACCTGCCGTCATTCTCGTGACCCATTCGGAAGCCGAGGCGCGGCGGCTTGCCCGGCGCTGCCTCCGCCTTGCCGGGAAACCGGCGACGATTATAGAAGAGTTTGCGGCGGCGCCGGGAAGGGCATCATGATCGGGCTCGACATCAGCCATGTCAGCTACAGCTACGGAAAATCACGGGCGCTGGACGATGTCAGCTTCTCCGTCACGACCGGTCGGTTCTGCGCGCTGCTCGGGCCGAACGGCGCCGGCAAATCGACGCTGTTCGCTCTTCTGACGCGGCTGCTCGCGACAAGGGCCGGCACGATCGGCGTGGCCGGCTTCGACATTGCGCGCGAGCCGCGTGCGGCGCTCGCGCGCATCGGAGTGGTGTTCCAGCAACCTACGCTCGATCTCGACATGTCGGTGCGCCGAAACCTGCGCTATTTCGCCGGGCTTCATGGTTTGTCGGGGCGGCAGGCCGCTGTGGCGATCGAAGCGGCGCTGACACAGCTCGGCATGGCCGAGCGGGCCGACGAGCAGGTGCGTGCGCTCAACGGCGGTCACCGGCGGCGCATGGAGATCGCGCGGGCCTTGATCCACAAGCCGCAGATATTGCTGCTCGACGAGCCGACCGTCGGACTGGACGCTGCCTCCCGGCAGGCGATCACCGATCATGTGCATCTGCTTGCCGCGAGCGGCCTTGCGGTTCTCTGGGCGACGCATCTGGTCGACGAGATCCGGCCGGAGGATCAGGTCGTCGTTCTGCATCGCGGCAAGGTGCTGAGCGACGGCACCGCCGCGGAACTTGCGGGCGGGCAGGGGCTCGCCAAGGCGTTCCTGTCGATGACGGCCGAGAACCGGGAGGTTTCGGCATGAAGGCATGGCTGGTCGCGCTTTGCGCAATCGTCACCCGCGAAAACCTGCGCTTCGTCCGCCAGCGCGGGCGGTTTCTGGCGGCACTCGTCCGCCCGCTCGTCTGGCTGATCGTCTTTGCCGCCGGCTTCCGCGCGGCGCTCGGCGTGTCGATCATCCCGCCCTACCAGACCTATATCACCTATGAGGTCTATATCCTTCCGGGGCTCTGCGGCATGATCCAGCTCTTCAACGGCATGCAATCGTCGCTGGCGCTGGTCTATGACCAGGAGATGGGATCCATGCGCCTCCTGCTGACCTCGCCCCTGCCGCGCTGGTGGCTGCTGTTCTCGAAGCTTCTCGCCGGTGTGATCGTCTCCATCCTGCAGGTGGCGGTGTTCCTGGCCATCGCTGCGCTGACCGGCATCACCGTGCCGCCCGTCGGCTATGTCGCGGTGCTGCCCGCCCTCCTCATCAGCGGATTGATGCTCGGTGCCTTCGGCCTGCTGATATCCTCGACCGTCCGGCAACTCGAGAACTTTGCCGGCGTCATGAACTTCGTGATCTTTCCGATGTTCTTCCTTTCCTCGGCACTTTATCCGCTCTGGAAGATGGCCGAAAGTTCGCCGCTGCTGCGCGACATCTGCGCCCTCAATCCGTTCACCTACGCGGTCGAACTGATACGCTTCGCGCTTTACGGCGAACTCAACCTGACGGCGCTCGTCTGGGTCGGCGCGTGCTTCGTCCTGTTCATGCTCGCCGCCCTTTGGGGCTATAATCCGGCCCGCGCCATGCTCCGGTCGAAAGGCTGAGCCCTGCCCTTGCTGGGGTGTTCGGCGCCGAAAACCGACACTTTCCGCTATATTGCCGCGAGCCGCATTTCAACTGATCCTGCTTGTGAACGAAGGACGTTCAAAGCCGAGGAGGAACCAATGCTCAAGCTACATCCGTCCATCGACAACGGCTTTCCGCCTGCCAGTCCGGGCTTTGCCGGCGGTACGCTGAAATGCAAATGCGCCACAAATCCGGTAACCGTGCGGATCGGCTCGCAGACGGCGCACAATCATGCTTGCGGCTGCACCAAATGCTGGAAGCCCGAGGGTGCGATCTTCGCCCAGATCGCCGTCGTCGGCCGCGACAACGTGAACGTCACCTCAGGTGCGGAGAAACTGCAGGTCGTCGATCCGAGCGCGACGATCCAGCGTTACGCCTGCCGCGATTGCGGCACGCACATGTATGGCCGGATCGAAAACACCAAGCATCCCTTCTACGGCCTCGATTTCGTCCATACCGAACTCAGCGACGAAACGGGCTGGTCGCCGCCCGAATTCGCGGCCTTCGTTTCTTCGATCATCGAAAGCGGTGTGAACCCGGAGAGCATGCCGGAGATACGCGCAAGGCTGACCGAACTCGGCCTGCAGCCCTATGATTGTCTGTCTCCGCCGCTGATGGACGCGATCGCCACGCATATCGCCAAACAAAGCGGCGCCCTGCCGGCCTGACCTGTTGAACATTGGGGACTCCGCTCCACCAGCCGACCGTCTCCTCCCTCGGACCCCGCCCGTCGCCTCTTATTGCAGAGGCATTTCGACGGGCGGGGGCTGAGGCGTTTTCGCGTCCGCATTGGAGGAGCCGCACATCCCCGGCCTTCATTCCTGTGCTTGTCACAGGAATCCAGCCAGCCAAGTCCTTGGGCTGAATGAACTCTTCCCGCGCGCCGCAGACGCGGCGTTGCTGGATCTCCGTGACAAGCACAGAAGATGAGGTGAAAGGAGGGACCGATGCAGTTCCTCGCCAGAGTTCGTGCGGTCAGAGAAGACGAAACGGCAAGCCTTTGGTCGGCTGTCTGCATCGGGGCAGGTCAGAAGGCGCGTGGCGCGATGGTGGGCGGTTCCATCAAACCTGAAAAGCCGAAATCTTCCATTTGATGGTACACCCTATGGAAGGCTGCTGCTCGGCCGGGCCCTTGCCGAACAGCGCGACCATGACCATGGCCTCGTAGAGATCGCGTCGCAGATCGGCGGGGCCGATCTCCTTGCGCGATGCGTCCAGCCGCCCGCGATATTGCAGCTTCATGTCCTTGTTGAAGCCGAAGAAGTCGGGCGTGCAGACGGCGCGGTAGGCTTTGGCGACGGATTGGTCCTCGTCGTGGAGGTAGGGAAAGGGCAGGGCGTTTTGCGAAGCGAAGCGCTTCATGTTTTCGAACGAGTCCTGCGGGTAATTGCCGGCGTCGTTGGAGTTAACAGCCACGAAGCCGATCCCGTGAGCCCTGAGGTCGATGGCGTCCCGGACGATCCGGCCGATGACCGCTTTCACATAGGGGCAGTGATTGCATATGAAGGCAACGACCAGCCCTTTCGGGCCGGCCTGGCCGAATATGGTGCGGGTGAAGCCATCGACGCCGGGAAGCGTGGCGTCGATCGCTGGCCAGCCGAAATCACAAAGGGGTGGTGTAGCGGCCATGGCTCACGCTGCCTTCCTGATGGCGCCATCGGAGGCGGCGCGGATGGCCGCGATGTTCCTGGCGTAGTGCTCCTCGCTGCCGCCTTTGAATACCGCCGAGCCGGCAACCAGCACATCGGCGCCTGCGGCGGCAACCAGCGATGCGGTCTCCGGCGTCACGCCGCCGTCGATCTCTATGTGGATCGGACGGCCGCCGATCATCGCCTTCACCCGCCGCACCTTGTCGGCCACGGCCGGAATGAAATCCTGGCCGCCGAAGCCCGGATTGACCGTCATCAGGAGGACGAGGTCCAGCCGGTCCAGCACATATTCGATGACGCTCTCCGGCGTGGAGGGATTGAGCGACACGCCCGCCTTGCAGCCGACGTCGCGGATGGCCTGCAGCGAGCGATCTAGATGCGTCGTCGCCTCCGCATGCACGGTGATGATGTCGCAGCCGGCACAGGCGAAGGCGCCGAGATAGGGCGTGGGCGGTGCGATCATCAGATGGCAGTCGAACACCTTGTCCGTGCGGTCCCGCAGCGCCTTGATGACCGGGGGACCGAAGGTGATGTTGGGCACGAAATGGCCGTCCATCACGTCGAGATGGATCCAGTCCGCACCGGCCCGGCACACGGCCTCGACCTCTTCGCCGAGCCGTGAGAAATCGGCCGACAGAACCGAAGGCGCTATGATGGTCTTCTCATTCATGGCGATGTCTCCGTATGACTGGGTTCGACTGTGGTGAACACCCGGCTCGCGGCGATGTCACGAGCCGTGATGGTCGACAGCTGTTCGGCATCGACCGGTCCGGCGCTTTCCTCGAAAAGGCGGTTCGCCTGCCGCAGCCGGGCCCGGTCGAGCGCGTTTCGGATGGAGCGCGCATTGGCGAAATGCGGTTGTCGCCGGCGGCGCGCGATGTAGTCGCTCATCACCGCAGACGCCTTGCTGTCGAAGCGGTACCCCTGCCGGCTGAGCATGCTCTCGGCGATCGATAGAAGCTCCCCGTTATCATAGTCGGGGAAGTCTATGTGATGGGCGATCCGGGATCGAAAGCCGGGGTTGCTCTCGAAAAACCGGTCCATGCGGTCGGCGTAGCCGGCGAGGATCACGACCAGGTCGTCACGATTGTTCTCCATCACCTGCAGCAGGATCTCGATTGCCTCCTGGCCGTAATCGCGTTCGTTGTCGGGACGGTAGAGGTAATAGGCCTCGTCGATGAAAAGCACGCCCCCCATTGCTTTCTTCAGGATCTCCTTGGTCTTGGGTGCGGTGTGGCCGATATATTGCCCGACCAGGTCGTCGCGCGTCACCGAGACCAGATGGCCCTTGCGGATATAGCCGAGCCTGTGCAGCAGGTTGGCCATGCGCAGCGCCACCGTGGTCTTGCCGGTGCCGGGATTGCCGGTGAAGCTCATATGCAGCGACGGCGGCTCATGGCTGAGGCCCATTGCACGGCGCGCCCGCTCGACGAGAAGCAGCGCCGCCGTCTCGCGGATACGCTGCTTCACGGGTTTCAAGCCCACGAGTTCCCGGTCCAGTTCGTCAAGGATCTCGGCGACGCCGGAGGCTTGGTATTCCTCAGCGAGGTCGACCGAAGTCGGCAGGCTTTCGGTGTTCGATGGAGCATCCGGCATCAGCATTGTCGCTCCTCCTATCGCTGCGTTTCCCACATATAATGCTGGCTGCGGCCGTTGCTCTCCGTCCGGGTCATTCTGAGGCTAGGCTCGTTTTCGGGGCGGTTGACGATGAACGACATTGTCACCGTCTCCAGGCCGCGGCTGGAATCGAAAGCGTTGAGGCGGATATAGTCCTGCGGGTGGGCCTTGCGGCAATCCTCGAGCTCCATCATCACGCCTTTGGCGTCCTTGAGGTCGAACATCGGATTGCCCCACATTTCCCAATAGGTGTTTCTGGGGTGCGGGTCGTCGGTATATTCGACGCCGATAGCCCAAGCCTTTCCGAGGCAATATTCCACCTGTGCCGTGATCTGCTCATCGGTCAGGTCCGGCAGGAACGAGAAGCATCCCTGGGTGATACGCATGTCGTCTCTCCTTCTCTTCTTGTCCGTCAGTTCGGGTCTGTCAGGCCCTCGTGTCTGTCAGGCAGCGGTTACGCTCGGCACGAAATCCGACGTATCGGTCGGGGTGTAGTTGAAGCTGATATTGCCCCAGATATCGAGGGCCGCTTCCAGCGGCTTGCACCACTTCGCCGCCGCCCGCAGGATCTCGGGACCTTCGTGGGCGATGTCGCGCCCCTCGTTGCGGGCAAGCACCATGGCTTCCAGGGCGACGCGATTGGCGGTGGCCCCTGCCTGGATGCCCATCGGATGACCGATCGTGCCGCCGCCGAATTGCAGTACGACATCGTCGCCGAAAAGATCGAGCAGCTGGTGCATCTGGCCGGCATGGATGCCGCCCGAGGCGACCGGCATGACCTTCTTGAGGTCCGCCCAGTCCTGCTCGAAGAACAGACCGCGCGGAAGGTCGACCTCGTTCTTCATTTCGCGGCAGACATTGTAGTAGCCCTGCACCGTCGGCGGGTCGCCCTCGAGCTTGCCGACGGCCGTGCCCGCATGCAGGTGGTCGACACCGGCGAGCCGCAGCCATTTGGCGATCACGCGGAAGGAGATGCCGTGGTTCTTCTGCCGCGTATAGGTGCCGTGACCGGCCCGGTGCATGTGCAGGATCATGTCGTTCTGCCGGCACCATTCCGATATGGACTGGATCGCAGTCCAGCCGACGATGAGATCGACCATGACGATGACCGAGCCGAGCTCCTTGGCGAATTCGGCTCGGCGGTACATTTCCTCCATCGTGCCGGCAGTGATGTTGAGATAGTGCCCCTTTACCTCCCCGGTGACGGCGGAAGCGTGGTTGACGGCCTCCATGCAGTAGAGATACCGGTCGCGCCAATGCATGAAGGGCTGCGAATTGATGTTCTCGTCGTCCTTCATGAAGTCGAGCCCGCCCTTCAGCCCCTCATAGACGACGCGGCCATAGTTCTTGCCCGACAGGCCGAGCTTCGGTTTGGTCGTGGCACCCAGCAGCGGCTTGCCGAACTTGTCGAGCCGTTCGCGCTCCACGACGATGCCGGTCGGCGGGCCCCTGAAGGTCTTCACATAGGCGACGGGCAGGCGCATGTCCTCGAGCCTTGCCGCCTTCAGCGGTTTGAACGAGAAGACGTTGCCGATGATCGATGCGGTCAGGTTCGCGATAGACCCCTCCTCGAAGAGGATGAGGTCGTAGGCGACATAGCAGAAATACTGCCCCGGCGTTCCCGGCACCGGATCGACCCGGTAGGCCTTGGCGCGGTATTGATCGCAGGCCGTCAGGCGATCGGTCCAGACGACTGTCCATGTGGCCGTCGAGCTTTCGCCGGCGACGGCGGCGGCCGCTTCGATCGGATCGACGCCGTCCTGCGGCGTGATGCGGAAGAGCGCGATCAGATCGGTGTCCTTCGGCTCGTAGTCTCCGTTCCAATAGCCCATCTGGGCGTATTTCAGCACGCCGGCCTTGTAACGTTCGCGGCCCTTGATCTCTGTCTTTGCGTCGGCGTTCATGGTTGGGGTCCTTTCCTCTGAATGGGTGCGATCAGGCGGCTTCCGACCGCGCAGGCTGGGGTTTCAGGGAGCCGCTTGCGTAGCGGCGGGCCATCTCCGACATCGGCACGACCTTGATGCGGGATGCGTTTCCGGCGGTGCCGAAGGCCTCGAAACGTGCCTTGCAGACCGACGACATGGCTTCCATGGCGGCTTTCAGGAATTTGCGGGGATCGAATTCGGTGCGGCTCGTGTCGGCGACGCGGCGAAAGGCGGCGGCTGCGGCAAGGCGCAGGTCGGTGTCGATATTGACTTTGCGCACGCCGAAGCGGATGCCACGGACGATCTCCTCGACGGGGACGCCGTAGGTCTCGCGCATCTGGCCGCCATGGGCGTTGAAAACGTCCTGCCATTCCTGCGGTACGGAGGAGGAGCCGTGCATGACGATATGGGTGTTCGGCAGCCGCTCATGGATCTTCTCGATCACGTCCATAGCGAGGACTTCGCCGGTCGGCTTGCGGGTAAACTTATAGGCCCCGTGCGAGGTGCCGATGGCGACGGCCAGCGCATCGACGCCGGTCTCGGCGACGAAGCGGGCGGCTTCGTCCGGATCGGTAAGCAGTTGCGAACGGTCGAGCGCGCCTTCGAAGCCGTGGCCGTCCTCGGCCTCGCCATGGCCGGTCTCGAGCGAACCGAGACAGCCGAGTTCGCCTTCGACCGAGGCGCCGACCATGTGCGCGAGGCGGCTCACCTCTGCCGTGATCGAGACGTTATAGTCGTAATCGGCAGGGGTCTTGGCATCCTCCTTCAGCGAGCCGTCCATCATCACCGAGGTGAAGCCGTGCTGGATCGCCGTGAGGCAGGTCGCGACATTGTTGCCGTGATCCTGGTGAATGCAGAGCGGAATGTCCGGATACATCTCTTCCAAAGCTTCCATCATCTTGGCGAGCATGACGTCGTTCGCGTAGGAGCGGGCACCACGGGAGACCTGGAGGATCACGGGAGCGTCGCAGGCGCGCGCCGCCTCCATGATCGCAAGCCCCTGCTCCATGTTGTTGATGTTGAATGCCGGCACGCCATAGCTGCGTTCGGCGGCGTGATCGAGCAATTGGCGAAGCGTGATGCGGGCCATTGTCATGCCTCCTCGGATGATCTGACGATGTGGGCGACCGGATTGCCGGTCCGGGCACCTGCTGGCGGCGTTTCCGGGTAAGCCCGGCGGAGAAGCTCCAGGGCTTCTGCGACGACATGGTCGGCGGTGATGCCGAAATGGCGGTAGAGGTCTCCGGCCGGTGCCGAGGCACCAAAGCCCGTCATGCCGACGAAGGCACTGTCGGGGCCCATCCAACGGTCCCAGCCGAGGCGGCCCGCCGCCTCGATGGCGATGCGCGGTGCATCTCCGAGGACCTGCCTGTGATAGGCCGCGTCCTGAGCCTCGAACTTCTCCCAGCACGGCATGGAGACCACCGCCGCTGCTATGCCTTCTTCGGCCTGCAGGCGCTCCGCCGCGGCTACGGCGATCTCGACTTCGGATCCCGTGGCAAGAAGCGTGACGTCCCGGTCGCCGCGCGCTTCCCTCAGGACATAGGCCCCGAGCGCCGACAGGTTCTCGTTCCCGTTTGTCCGGCGCAGCATCGGCAGGGCCTGCCGCGAAAGGGCGAGGACGCTCGGCGTGTTCTTCTCGCCAAGCGCGATCTCCCAGCATTCTGCCGTCTCGATGATGTCGGCCGGCCGGAAGACATTGAGGTTGGGCGTGGCGCGCAGCATGGCCAGATGCTCGACCGGCTGGTGCGTCGGTCCGTCTTCGCCGAGCCCGATGGAATCATGCGTCAGCACATAGATGACGGGCAGGCCCATCAGGGCCGAAAGGCGCATCGCACCGCGAGCATAGTCGGAAAAGACCAGGAAAGTGCCCCCATAGGGGATGAAGCCGCCATGGAGCGCGATGCCGTTCATGGCGGCCGCCATGCCGTGCTCGCGGATGCCGTAATGCAGGTAGCGGCCCTTGAAATTGCCCGACGAAATGGGCTGGGTCTGCGAGGTCAGCGTCAGGTTGGAGCCGGTCAGGTCCGCCGAGCCGCCGATCGTCAACGCGGTGGCGCCGTTGATGACTTCCAGAGCCATCTGCGAGGCCTGACGCGTCGCGACCTTCGTAGCCCTTGTACGATGCGCGTCCCGGAATCTTGCAAGCAGATCGCCGACCTCGCCGTCGAGCTGCCGCCCTATGGTCTGCTCGTAGCGCTTTTTCGAGCGCGAAGAGTCGAGGCGGATTTCCCAGGCCTCGCGGGCCGAGCGGCCCCGCGCCGCCACCTTTTCCCAGGCAGCCTTGATCTCAGATGGAACGAAGAAGGGCGGATGCGGCCAGGCGAGGTTTTCGCGTGTGGCAGCGATCTCCTTTTCGCCGAGCGCCGCGCCGTGGGTCTTGTGCGAGCCCTCCATGCTGGCGGCACCCTTGCCGATGCGGGTGCGGCAGGCGATCAGCGACGGCTTTCGGGTCCGGCGCGCCCGCTCGATCGCTTTTGCCACCGCGCCGGGGTCGTGGCCGTCGACGGCTTGCGCATCCCAGCCGGCGGCGCGGAAACGCGCAAGCTGGTTCATCGAGGTGGAGAGATCGGTGGAGCCGTCGATCGATATCCGGTTGTCGTCCCACAGCACGATGAGCTTGCGCAATTTCAAATGTCCGGCAAGGTCGATCGCCTCGTGGCTGATCCCCTCCTGCAGACAGCCGTCTCCGGCGACCACGTAGGTGAAGTGGTTGCAGAGCGCACTGCCGAAGCGGGCGGCCATCATCTGTTCGGCAATCGCCATGCCGACAGCGGTCGAGATCCCCTGGCCCAGCGGTCCGGTGGTGGTCTCGATACCGAGGGCATGGCCGTATTCGGGGTGGCCGGCCGTTTTCGAGCCGAGCTGGCGGAAGGATGAAAGCTCGGCCATCGGCATATCGGCGAAGCCGATGAGGTGATGGAGCGAATAGAGCAGCATCGAGCCATGGCCGGCCGAAAGCACGAAACGGTCGCGGTCCGGCCAGTTGGGGCGTGACGGATCGATCCTGATGAAGCGGTTGAAGAGGACCGTCACCGCGTCGGCCATTCCCATCGGCATGCCGGGGTGGCCGGAGTTGGCCTTCTCGACGGCGTCCATGGAAAGAAACCGGATGGCATCGGCCATGCTGCGCTCCGAGGCGGCGCGGGGTCCGATCTGCTGCGAAACATTCATGATGTCCTCCTCACGACATGCGGTGCTTGCGCTCGAGCAGCTTGTGGATGAGCGGGGTGAAGATCAGCTGCATGGCGAGATCGAGCTTGTCGCCCGGCACCACGATGGAATTGGCGCGCGACATGTAGCTGTTGTGCAGCATCGACAGCAGGTAGGGGAAATCGATGCTTTGCGGCTTGGCGAAGCGGATGACCAGGATGGATTCGGCCGGCGTCGGTATCCAGCGGGCGATGAAGGGATTGGACGTGTCGACGATCGGCACGCGCTGGAAATTGATGTCCGTCAGGGAGAACTGCGGGCAGATATAGTTCACATAGTCGGGCATGCGCCGCAGGATGGTGTCGGTCACGGCCTCGGTGGAGTAGCCGCGGGTCGCCTTGTCGCGATGGATCTTCTGGATCCATTCGAGATTGATGACGGGCACGACACCGATCTTCAGGTCGCAATGCTGGGCGAGATTGACCGTGTCGGTGACGGCGCAGCCATGCAGCCCCTCGTAGAAGAGAAGATCGCTGTCGCGGAATTCTTCCCAGTCGGTGAATGTGCCTGGGTCCGAGCCGAATTTCGCGGCCTCGGCCTCGTCGTGCACGTAGTGACGGGTGCGCCCGACCCCGCGCCGGCCATATTCGGCAAAGACGCTTTCGAGGATCTCCAGTTCGTTCGCCTCTGCGGAGAAATGCGTGAAGTCGACGCCTCGGGCTTTCTCCTCCGCGATCTTGCTGCGCATGGTTTCCCGGTCGAAGCGATGAAAGGCATCGCCTTCGATGAAGGACGCCGAGATGTTCTCGCGCTTGAATATCTTCTCGAAAGTGTCCTTGACGGTCGTGGTGCCGGCGCCGGACGAACCTGTGATGGAGATGATGGGGTATTTGGCCGACATATTTTTCTCCTCAGGCCCGGAACAGACCGCGCTTGCCGAAGAGCGGAGCGCGTTCGCCAATCATGTTCGGGTCGACGTGATAGCGGGTGATGCGCGCCACCTCGCGGCGCGAGCCGAAAACCAGAGGCACGCGCTGGTGCAGATTTTCCGGAACGAGATCGAGAATGCGGTCGATGGACGTGGTGGCCGCGCCGCCGGCATTCTCGATGATGAAGGCGATGGGGTTCGCCTCGTAGACCAGCCGCAGCCGGCCCTGGCTATATCCCTTCCGGCCGTCGGCGGGATAGAGAAAGATCCCGCCACGGATGAGGATGCGATAGGTTTCCGCGACGAGCGAGGCGATCCAGCGCATATTGAAATCCCGCTCGCGGGGCCCCTCGGAGCCTGCCAGGCAGTCGTCGACATAGAGCCGGATGGCTTCTTCCCAGTGCCGGTAGTTCGACATGTTGATGGCAAATTCGTGCGCGCGCTCCGGGATGCTGGCCGACTTGCAGGCCTCGACGAAACATCCGAGCCTGCTGGAGAAGACGAAGATCTCCGTCCCCTTGCCGAGCGACAGCACCAGAGCGGTCTGCGGCCCGTAGATGAAGAAGCCCGCCGCCAGTTGCCGGTTTCCAGGTTGCAGGAAGGACTGGGAGGGGTCCACGTCCGGCCCCTTGGCGGCGGGAAGCACCGAGAAGATCGTGCCGATGGAAACGTTGTTATCGATGTTCGAAGAGCCGTCGAGCGGGTCGATGGCAACCGCGAGGCGCGCAGCCGGGTCGAGCAGAACGGGATTTTCCAGTTCTTCCGAGGCGTAGCATGCGACGGGGGCGCCTTGCAGCGACGACAGGAACTGGTCGTCGCAGAGGATGTCGAGGTCCTTCTGCAGATCGCCATCCGTGTTGCTGCTGCCGTGGGTGCCGTTGAAAGCGGTGCCGAGCGCTCCCTGGCCGACGAGCTTGCGGATGTCGAGAGCGGCCTTCGCCAGCCTCTGGATCACGGCGGCCACGTCCCGCGTAAGGTCGTCGCCGCGGGCCGTGCATGAAGCGAGGTATGCTTCGAGAGTTGCGCCTGACATGATGTCTCCTCCGCACGCTGTCGAGGGAAGGATGGCGTAAAAGGGGAGTTTGTAAAATTTATTCATTTGACTTCATAAGTTAAATTTACTTACTTTGATCCATGCGCAACGTGACCTTTCGCCAGCTCCGCACCGTCGAAGCCGTTTGCCGGTTGGGCAAGATCAACCTCGCCGCCGAAGCCTTGGGACTGACCGGGCCGGCGCTCACCCTGCAGATCCAGCATCTGGAACGGGATGCGGGCATTGCGCTCTTCGACCGCACGCGCGGCGGCATGGTGCCGACGGCTTACGGCCTTGCCTTTCTCGAAGCGGCGCGGGCGATCGAGGACAGCCTCATTGCCCTCGAGGACTCGATAGATGCCATCAAGGGGCTCAGAACCGGACGGTTGCGCCTCGGAGTCGTGTCGACCGGGAAATATTTCGCGCCGCAGCTCATTGCCGCCTTTCGCGATCAGGTTCCTGCCGTGGAGATAAATCTCTTCATCGGCAACCGCGCCGAGATCATCGCCAAGCTGCGGGACCACGAGATCGACATCGCTCTGATGGGGCGGCCGCCGCGCGATTTCGAGGTGCGGGCGCAGGTGTTCGGCGATCATCCACTGGTCTTCATCGCCCCCGCCGGTCACCCGCTCGCGGGCGTGCTGGAGATTTCACGGGAGCGGATCGCCCAGGAACAGTTCCTGGTGCGCGAAAAAGGATCGGGAACGCGTATCTCCCTCGAGATCTTCCTGAGCGACACGCCGCACGAGCTCGAGGAGCTCGGCACCGAGATCGCCTCGAACGAGACGATCAAGCAGGCCGTAATCGCCGGTCTCGGAATCGCCTTCATCTCGGCCCATACGATAGAACAGGAGGTAAAGCTCGGCAGGCTCGTGATCCTCGACGTGGTCGACACGCCGATCCGCCGGCAGTGGTTTACCGTGTCGCGCCTGGACCGTGCCGCCACCCCGGCCATGCAGGCTTTCGAGCGGTTCGTGCTGGCGTCCGGAGCGCGCTATCTGCCTGTGGTCGGCAAGCCTTATCCAGCCAACGCATTCGGCTAGAGGTGAGCTTCATGTGGGCGGAAGTCGGCGGCGACCGACACCTAGGTCGTAATTGTGGGGCACCACATCGCTTGCTACCATGCGCCCCAAGAGGAGACTTTACGATGCCTAAAAGCCCGGCTACGGCGCCGCCGGGCTCTGCCGGAGCAGCGACTGCCGTTCCGGCCCTTGACCCGGGCAGCGACTGCTATAGGTCCTGCCTGGTTTCATGCCCGCCCCGACCGCAAGGGCGCCTGCCGGAACGGGAGCGAGCACAACGACCCCACGGGCGAATGGAGGAAGTATGGCCTGGCATAAACCGAAATTCATCGAAGTCAGCTGCGCTATGGAAATCACCCGCTATGCTCCTGCGGACGGGGATGAACCGATCCTCTTCTGAAGGCCAGCTTGACGAGGATCGGTAAGGCATCAGGTATCCCGGTGAACAAAACGTCCGATCTTCGCATCATCGTCTTGGGGGCCGCCGCCGGCGGCGGTCTCCCGCAATGGAATTGCGGCTGTCGCAACTGCGCGATGGCGCGCGATCCGGCCTCCGGCCTCAGACCGCAAACGCAGTCGTCGCTCGCGGTGAGTCTCGACGGTGAGAGCTGGGCCGTCTTCAACGCCTCCCCCGACATCCGCCAGCAGGTTCAAATCAATCGGCCGCTTCAGCCGCGCCGCCTTCGTCACAGCCCCATCGAGAGCGTGGTGCTGACGAATGGCGACATCGACCATCTGGCAGGACTTCTCGTCTTGCGGGAGAAGCAGGCATTCACCCTGTTTTCGACCGGCGCGGTCGGCCGGATCGTCGCCGACAACCCGGTCTTCCAGGTCCTCGATCCGGAACTGGTTTCAAGAGAAACCATTGAAATCGATGAGGCGTTCTCTCCGCTGTCGGGCCTCGATGCACGGCTCTTCGCCGTTCCGGGCAAGGTGCCGCTCTTTCTGGAGGACGGCGAGCCCGATCTGGGTATCGAGGGCGAGCACACGGTCGGTGTCGAACTGAAGGCCGGCGACAGGCGGGTCTATTATGTTCCGGGCTGCGCCGTGATGACGGATAGTCTCGCCGCGCGCCTGCGCGATGCCGATGCCGTCTTCTTCGACGGCACGCTCTTTTCCGATGACGAGATGATCCTGACCGGGACCGGCCGCAAGACAGGCCGTCGCATGGGCCACATGCCGATCGACGGGGAGGGCGGCAGTCTCGAGGCGCTCGATCTCTTGAACATCCGCAGAAAGATCTATGTCCATATCAACAACACCAACCCGATCTGGCGGGCCGGCACCGAGCGCGAGCGCGTCGAGGCCCGCGGTTTCGAGATCGGCTATGACGGCATGGAGGTCCGGCTGTGACGACGGCAACTGACAGACAAGCTTTCCATGCCCGCCTGCTGGAGATCGGCAAGGAGCGCTATCATGACAAGCATCCGTTTCATGCCATGCTCCATGGCGGCGGCTGCACGACGACGCAGGTCCGCGCCTGGGTGATCAACCGCTATTATTACCAGAGCCGCATCCCCATGAAGGATGCGGCCTTTCTGTCGCGTTGCGACGACCCGGATATGCGCCGGGCCTGGCGCTCCCGCATCGAAGATCACGACGGCGGCCTCGAAGAGGGCGGCGGCATCCGGCGCTGGCTGCGTCTGGCCGAGGCCGTCGGACTCGATCCAGCCTATGTCGGCTCGGCAAGGGGCGTTCTGCCGTCGACCCGGTTTGCCGTGGACGCCTATGTTTCCTTCGTGCGTGAGAAGCCGCTCCTCGAGGCGGTGGCCTCCTCGTTGACGGAGCTTTTTGCGCCGAAGATCCACTCGGAGCGCATTGCCGGGCTGCTGGAGCACTACGCCTTCGCCGATGACGCGGCGCTCGCCTACTTCCGCCAGAGGCTGGCGGAGGCGCCCCGGGATGTCGAGTTCGGCCTTGCTTATGTCCTCGACCATGCCGACACGCGGGAAAAGCAGGACGCTGCCGCTCAGGCTCTCACCTTCAAGACGGATGTTCTTTGGGCCCAGCTCGATGCACTTTATTCGGCCTATGTCACGCCGGGGCGCATTCCGCCGGGTGCCTGGGACGGCCGGGAGGGGGTGATCCGCGAGCCGAGAGCACGGGAGGCGGCGGAATGACGGCCGACGCGCCCGAGATTTCAGGGTCGAGCGTCGTCAAGCTGGCACGAGGGGTCCGGCTGCATGAGGATCCGGTCCGCGGCCAGACTGTGCTTCTGGCTCCGGAGCGTGCCATGGCCGTGGACGACATCGCCGTCGCCATCGTACAGGCTCTCGATGGCGAACGGAACCTTGACCGGATCGCCGCCGACTTTGCCGAGAAGTTCGACGCCCCGGTCGAAGAGATCGCGGAGGATGTCAGGACTTTCGTCCAGGAGCTCTCGGTCCGCCGCATGCTGGAGATCGTCCAATGAGCGACACCATCGCCCGACCAGCCGACATTGTGCGCGCCATCCCGCGTGTTCCTCCACCGATGGCCATGCTGGCCGAACTGACGCATCGCTGCCCGCTCGCCTGTCCCTATTGCTCCAACCCTATCGCCCTGACGCAAGCCAAGGAAGAACTGTCGACCGAGGAATGGACAGGCGTCTTCGCGCAAGCCGCCGATCTCGGCGTTCTGCATCTGCACCTGTCCGGCGGGGAGCCTGCCGCGCGCCGGGACCTCGTCGAATTGACGCAGGCGGCGAGTTCGCTGGGCCTTTACACCAACCTGATCACCTCGGGCGTGGGACTGACGGAGGCGAGGATGAACAGTCTCGCCGAGGTGGGGCTCGACCATATCCAGCTTTCCATCCAGGGCGTTTCTCCCGAAAGCGCCGATCGGATCGGCGGGTACAAAGGCGGCTATGAACGGAAAATGGCGGTTGCAGGCTGGGCGGCCGATGCCGCTATACCGCTGACGCTGAACGCCGTCTGCCACAGGCAGAACATGGGCGAGATCGATGAGATGATCGAGCTGGCGATCCGGCTGAAGGCGCGACGCATCGAAGTCGCCACGGTGCAGTTCCACGGCTGGGCCGAGCGCAACAAAGAGGTTCTCATGCCAACCCGCGAGCAGGTCGAGCGCGCTACGCGAACCGTCGCCGAAGCACGCGAGAAGTATCAAGGCATATTGGTGATCGACTATGTGCCCGCCGATTATTATTCGAAGTATCCAAAGGCCTGCATGGGCGGCTGGGGCCGGGTCGGCTTGAACGTCACGCCGTCGGGGCGGGTGCTTCCATGCCATGCCGCGGAAACCATTCCGAGCCTCTCCTTCGAGAACGTGCGCGAAAAATCACTTTCCAGCATCTGGTACGAGAGCAATGCGTTCAATGCCTATCGCGGCGAGGACTGGATGCCGGAGCTCTGTCGGAGCTGCGAGCGCAAGAAGGTGGATTTCGGTGGGTGCCGCTGCCAGGCGATGGCGCTTGCCGGCGACGCGAGCGCAACGGACCCGGTTTGCACCCGGTCTCCGCTTCGCGATCGCCTGACGCTTGAAGTCGAACAGCTTTCGGCGCCGCCGGTCGTCGCCATGAATTATCGCGGCCGGGCATGACCGTTAAATGTGTCGGCACGCTTCTAAAGTGAAGCGTGCCACGAGCGGCGGGGCAGATGAGCCGGTTTCAGAATTGTGCCGCCTCCGCGCGCTGCCGGCGGTATTGCACCGTCGGGAGGCCACCCCAGCCCCAGTTATCGAGATCGACTTCCTCGATAACCACATAGGTGGATTCAAGCGGTTTGTTCAGGACATCGAGCAGCACTTCGCTGACGCCCCTGATGATCGCGGCCTTTTCCTCGGCGGTGACCGAGTTGCGGCCGGGTGCGCTTCCCTCGCGGGTAACCTGTACGGTGACGATAGGCATTGCAGTCTCCTTTGCGGATCTGGTTCGTGTGTCGTCGCAGGGCGATATGCCGTTTACCAGCGTCCCGCGTTCTGACCGCCGTCGACATGAAGGATCTCGCCGGTGATGAATCCCGCATTTTCGAGATAGAGGACGGCATCCACGACGTCGCGAATTTCGCCCATCCGGCCGACCGGGTGCAGGCCGGCGAGCGTCGAATGCGTCTCAGCCGGATGCATCGAGGTCTTGATTACTCCTGGGGAGACCGCGTTGACGCGGACGCCGCTCCTGGAAAACTCCATCGCCAGCGATCGGGTCACCGCGTTCAGGCCACCTTTGGTGAGCGACGCGAGTGCGGAGGGCATGCCGACCATCGGCTGATCGACCAGGCTGGTGGTGATGCTGACAATATGGCCCGAACTCTGCTTCAGCATTTCCGCTGCGGCACGCTGGGTGATGTGGAAGAAGCCGGCGACATTCACCCCGAGATTGTGGTCGTAATCCTCCTGGGTCATTTCGACGAACGGCTTGGCGAGGAAAACGCCGGCATTGTTCACCAGAGAGTCGATGCGGCCGAAGCGCTCGATCCCCTCGCGCACGATCCGGTCGGCGGTCTCCGGCTTGCTGATGTCGCCGCCGACGGTATGGATCTCCGGATCGGCGCTCGGCTTGATGGACCGGGAGGTCGCGACGACGCGGTAGTTCCGGTCACGATAGGCGCGAACCAGTCCGGCGCCGATGCCTTGCGAGGCGCCGGTGATGACGACGACTTTCTGTTCGTTACGCATTGATGTGATCCTTTCTCGATCGCAGCGGCCGCTTCCTGCGTCCGCCCTCCGCCCTCGGCGTTGGTGCGATCGAAATTAGATCGGTGCGATCTTTGGGAGAATTGCCGGCACTTGACAGACACTCGACCGGATTCCGGCATAATCAGGTAAGCGTGCCCGCCTCCGCTGCCATGCGCGCAAATTCGGAGCGCAGACGCGGCGCCGCAAAGTCGACAAAGGCGCGGACCTTGGGTACCGACATTCGGCCCTGCGGTGCGAGCAAATGCGCCGGCAGGGGCGGATGCTCGGCATCGGAGAGCACGATCTCCAGGCGCCCGTCCTTCACATATTCCGCGACGTGATAGGAATAAAGCCTCGTCAGGCCGCGCCCGGCAGCCGCCGAAGCGGCGGCAGCGCGCACGCTGTTGACGATGCACCTGGGCTTAAACTGGATCGTCCTGGGGAGGGATGAGCCCTTCGCCGGTGTGAAGCTCCAGGATTCCAGACCGAAGTTGGTGAAGGCCAGTATCTGGTGCTTGGCGAGATCGGCCGGTTCTTCGATGCGGGGGTGATTGGCGAGGTACCGAGGCGAAGCGACCACGACGCGCCGCACATCGCCGCCGAGCCGGGTGGAGATGAGCGACGAGTCTGCCAGTTGGCCGATGCGCAGCGCAATGTCGACGCCTTCGTCCACCAGGTTGACGAAGCGATCGAGGAGAAGAAGCCGGACAGAAACGGTCGGGTAGAGATCGAGAAAATCATCCAGGATGGGGCGAAGTATTTCCTCCCCGAGGATTGGCGGCGACGAAATCGTCAACACCCCACGGGGTGCGGAGCGCTCGCCTCCTGCGAGCATGTCGGCTTCCTCCAGGTCGGTTAGTACCCTTCGGCAGGCAGCCGCATAGCGTTGGCCTGCTTCACTCAGTTTGAGGGTGCGGGTGGTTCGATGCAGAAGCTCGACGCCGACATGCGCTTCGAGGAAGCTCAAGGCGCGACTCACCGCTGTGGGCGAGCGCTTCAGCCGGCGGGCCGCCCCGGCGAGGCTGCCTTCGTCGATCGCGGCGACGAAAACTTTCATTGCATCGATGCGGTCCATTATTCTGCCGTTCCCCGGTACAGTGACTGCCACATAGCGAGTATTCACCCGAAGACGGCAATACGCAAATGATGGTGGCAGGGCTGTACTGGCCGGCGGTCCGCGAGAGCCTCGCCAACATACGGTCACGGCTCGAGAATAGGCTGCGTATCCGCGCGATCCTGCGCTTGGAAGCGCTTCAACGAAGGAGAATGACCATGAAGATCCTGATGGTTCTGACTTCGCATGACCGGCTCGGCAATACAGGCAAGCCGACCGGCTTCTGGCTTGAGGAGTTTGCTGCGCCCTATTACGTGTTCAAGGACGCCGGGGCGGAGGTCACGATCGCGTCGCCCAAGGGCGGTCAGCCGCCGATCGATCCCAAGAGCGATGAGCCAGCCAGCCGGACTGCAGCGATGGAGCGCTTCAAGGACGATCCCGCAGCCACGGAAGCATTGGCAAATACTCGGAAGCTCGGTGAAGTCAACCAGGAGGACTACGACGCGGTGTTCTATCCGGGCGGACACGGTCCGATGTGGGACCTCGTCAATGACAGGAATTCCATCGCTCTTATCGAAGGCTTCTACGACGCGGGCAAGCCGGTCGCCGCCGTCTGCCACGGCCCGGCCGTCCTGACGCAGGTCACGCATCGCGGCGAGCCCATCGTCAAGGGAAGGCGCGTCACGGGCTTCACCAATTCCGAAGAGGAGGCCGTTCAACTGACCGATGTCGTGCCCTTCCTGGTCGAAGACGAATTGAAGCGCCTCGGCGGGCGCTACGAAAAGGCCGAGGATTGGGCCGACTTCACGGTTGTGGACGGCAGGCTGGTCACCGGCCAGAACCCGTCGTCGTCCACATCCGCCGCCAGAGAACTGCTGAAGCTTCTACAGTAGTCATCCTTGCCGGCTGGCATGATGCTGCAGAAGGCCCGTGAGGCTTTCTGCACTTTGATACAGATCCCCTCGTTACGAGACACAATCGGGATACCTCGCTCTGGTCCCATGCTCCGCGTGTCAAGCGCGACCGCCGCCGCGAGAGGCGCAGGTCCAATGCAGAGGGACGAAAATGATCCTTTTCACGATAGCTTATCTTGCAGGTGTGCTGACCATCCTCAGCCCCTGCATCCTCCCGGTCTTGCCCTTCGTGTTTTCGCGGGCCGGCCAGCCCTTCGCCAGGAGCGTTCTACCGATGCTCGTCGGCATGGTTCTCACATTCTCGGGCGTGGCAACACTCGCCGCGCTCGGCGGGGACTGGGCGGTGAACGCGAATGTGGCCGGGCGGTATGCGGCGATCGCAGTGCTCGCCGGTTTCGGCGTGACCCTGCTTTCGGCGCGGGCCGCGGCCCTGTTCACTCGTCCGGCTGTCGCACTCGGCAGCCGGCTCTCACAAAGGGTGGCCGGTCAGCAGCCGAGCGTCGGAGCGTCTCTCCTTCTCGGTGTTGCAACCGGACTTCTTTGGGCGCCCTGCGCAGGCCCAGTTCTGGGCCTGGTGCTGACCGGCGCCGCCCTCCATGGTGCGAATGTCGAGACCACGCTTCTGCTGGCGGCCTATGCTGCCGGCGCGGCGACTTCGCTCGCCTTGGCCGTTCTTGCCGGGGGGAGAGTGTTTGCGGCGATGAAGCGCTCACTCGGCCTTGGCGAGCGGCTCCGGCAGGGCCTCGGCATTGCCGTCCTTGCCGGCGTTGCCGCAATCGCGCTGGGGCTCGATACGGGGCAGCTTGCGCGCCTCTCCTATGCAAGCACCGCAGCCCTGGAGCAGTCGCTCCTCGACCGTGTACGGGACGAACCCGTCGAGGAGAGGGCGAGCGCGTCAACGGCCGCCGACGGCGAGCGACCGGCCTACCGAAGCGACTTGCCGGTGGAAGGCATGTTCCCGCCGCTGGACGGAGCCGTCGAGTGGGTCAACTCGAAGCCTTTGAGCGTGGAACAGCTGCGCGGCAAGGTCGTGCTCGTCGATTTCTGGACCTACTCCTGCATCAATTGCATCCGTACGATCCCTTATGTCCGCGCCTGGGCCGAGAAGTACCGGGACCAGGGGCTGGTGGTGATCGGCGTGCATGCGCCCGAATTCGCCTTCGAAAAGCGCATCGACAACGTCAAGCGTGCAGTGACGGACTTCGATATCCGCTATCCCGTTGCGATCGACAACGATTTCGCGATCTGGCGCGCCTTCGGCAACAGCTACTGGCCGGCGCACTATTTCATCGATGCAGAAGGGCGGATCAGACACCATCACTTCGGTGAGGGCGATTATGCGCGGTCGGAGCGCGTCATACAGGAGCTGCTCGCGGAAGCGGCAGGGAGTAGCCGGAGCGACAGTGGTTTCGTGCGGCCGGATGCGACGGGTGCAGAAGCCGCGCCCGATCTCGCCCACCTCCAGTCGGGCGAGGATTATGTCGGCTACATGCGCGCTTCGAACTTCGTGTCGCCGGAGCGTGTCGCAGCCGATGCGGCGCGCGACTATACCGCCGGCAAGCCTCGGCTCAATCAATGGAGTCTCGCCGGCAACTGGACGGTTGGTGCAGAGCAGGCGACACTCAATCGGGCCGGGGGCGCAATCACCTACAAGTTCAGCGCGCGCGATCTGCACCTTGTCCTCGGCCCTGGGAAAAACGGCGGCAAGGTGCGCTTTCAGGTGAAAGTCGACGGTGTAGCACCGGGCCCGGATCACGGTTCGGACATCAATTCCGACGGCAATGGAACGGTGGGCGAGACGCGCCTCTATCAGCTCGTAAGGCAGTCGGGAGAAGTGCGCGAACGGACGTTCGAGATACGCTTTCTCGATCCCGGCGTTGAAGCCTTCGTTTTTACATTCGGATGAAAGAAGAGAGGAGAGCGCGCGTCGGTGCCGTGAGGTCTGGCGCGCGTGAATTGTAGCCTACTGTATCGGCGGCCGTGAAACGGTACACGGGCTTTCAATTGCGGTCGGGCGGGCTCACATTCGAGATACATCACCATCGCATTTCACGGCTGTGGTTCACACTATCCGGAGAAGTTCGATGACAGGGGAATTCAATCTGCGGCGGCGGCGGTTCATGGGAATGGCGGCATTGACCGTCGCTGCGGCGCATTTCGGCGTTGGACGCGGCGCCCTCGCAAAGTCAACGAGCGAGGCTCGCATTCCGGCGACAACGCCGGGGACCAATACATCTTTCGCTAAGATCAGGCAGATCGACGCGGGTGTCCTCAACATCGGGTATGCCGAGGCGGGCGCGAGCGATGGCCCCGTGGTCATCCTGCTGCATGGCTGGCCCTACGACATCCACACCTATGTCGATGTGGCGCCCCTGCTCGCCAATGCGGGCTACCGGGTGGTCGTTCCTTATCTGCGTGGCTACGGCACGACGCGATTTTTATCCCCCGACACACCGCGCAACGGTCAGCAGGCGGCGATCGCCGCCGACATCGTCGCCCTGATGGATGCGCTCGGCATCGAGAAGGCCGTCATCGCCGGCTGCGATTGGGGCGCACGCACCGCCAATATCGTCGCCGCACTCTGGCCGGAGCGCTGCAAGGCATTGGTTTCGGTGAGCGGCTATCTGATCGGCAGCCGTGAAACCAATAAGAAGCCTTTGCCCCCGAAGGCGGAGCTTGCCTGGTGGTACCAGTTCTACTTCGCCACGGAGCGCGGGCGCGCGGGCTACGAACAGTACCGGAAGGACTTCGCGAAGCTCATCTGGCAGCTCGCATCGCCGAAATGGGATTTTGACGACGCCACCTTCAATCGAAGCGCTGAGGCCTTGGACAACCCGGATCATGTGGACATCACCATCAATAATTACCGCTGGCGGATCGGCCTTGCCGACGGCGAGCGCAAATATGATGGGCTGGAAGCCCGGCTTGCCGAACTGCCGGTGATCGGTGTTCCGACGATCACCTTGGAGGGCGATGCCAATGGCGCTCCGCATCCGGAGCCCGCAGCCTATGCCAAGAAGTTCTCCGGCAAGTACGAGCACCGGCTGATCTCGGGCGGTGTCGGTCACAACCTGCCGCAGGAAGCCCCACAGGCTTTTGCCCAGGCGGTCGTCGACGTCGATCGTTTCTGATCGCGTTCGCCTGCGGAGTAATGTCCTCGTATCGAACTGTATCCGCCGGCGGTCCCGTGCGGATTGGCTTACAAATTCCGCCCCTTGCGAAACATCCCATACACGTGCGGGGCGGCATATGTGTCTCGACAGTCGGACGAGGCCTGCAGCTTCCGTCCCGCATCGTCAACCAAGAAGGCACATGGCGCCTTGCGCCTCCCAGACAAGAGGAGAATGACATGACCACCGCAATCAATAGCGAAAGAGCCCGGCCGGTCGATATGAAGCTCGAAGTTATCGTCGTACCCGTGTCGGATGTCGATCGCGCAAAGGAATTCTACGCGAGCCTCGGCTGGAGGCTCGACGCCGACTTTGCCGGTGCCGACGACTACCGCGTGATACAGTTTACCCCGCCCGGATCGGGTGCCTCGGTCATCTTCGGAAGGCATGTGACCGATGCGGAACCGGGTTCTGCGCAGGGATTGTACCTCATCGTTTCCGACATCGAGGCCGCCCGCGAGGAGTTGCGCGGCCGCGGCGTCGATATCAGCGAGGTGTTCCATGCGGGCGACGTGAATGCCGGGAGCGACGAACCGTATCTGTTCGGAACGCATCGTGTCGACGGCCCTGATCCCGAGCGCCGCAGCTATCGCTCCTACGCTTCGTTCCGCGATCCGGACGGCAATGGCTGGCTTTTCCAGGAGGTCACCGCTCGATTGCCCGGGCGCGTCGACGCGGACGCGACGGCGTTCGGTTCGGCCGCCGATCTCGCAGCCGCGTTCCGCCGCGCCGAAGCAGCCCACGGCGAGTACGAAAAGCAGCTCGGACACCGGGACGAGGACTGGCCCATCTGGTACGCCGATTACATTGTCCGGGAGCAGTCCGGCGAGCCGCAGCCAGCCTGAGACACTGCAGCCTGAAACGATCATGCATAGCGGGGCGGTCGAGACCGCCCCGTTCGTTTGGTAAGCTGCCCGTCTCGCGGATCAGACGGGGTCGATAGCTCCTCAGGCAGCCCTTGGAGCACTTCCGGGAAGTGCGTCGTTTCAAAGGTGAGCGTTTCACTGTTTTGATGAAACAGGGAAACGCTCCAGGGAAAGCTCCGCGGCAAGGCCGCCGCCATCGCGGTTGCGCAAGGTCAGGGAGCCGCCGATGACCGTCGCGAGCTGTTGGGCGATTGCGAGGCCGAGCCCGGTCCCGCCCGTATCCCGGCTGCGTGATTGCTCCAGGCGGAAGAAGGGCTGCAGAACCGCTTCGAGCTGGTCTTCCGGAATGCCGGGACCGCGATCGAGGACGTTTATGGTCACTGTGCCCTCGGGACGGCGCTGAACCTCGATCTCGGCGCTGCCCCCGAACTTCAGCGCATTGTCGATCAGGTTGGTGAGAATCCGTCTCAAGGCATGCGGCCGGGTCAAGATTGCGCCGTCCGCCAATTTGCCGAAAGTGACGGCCTTGCCGGTATCCTGATAATCATAGGCCAAACTCTCGATGAACGAGGCGAGATCGATGCGGGTAGCCTTTTCGTCCTTGCCGTGGGCGCTGCGTGCATAGGCGACACCTTCCCTGACGAGACGTTCGACCTCGTCCAGATCCCTCATCAGCTTGTCTCTCTCGATGGACGCTTCGGCCATTTCCGCTCGGAGTTTCATCCGTGTGATCGGTGTTTGCAGGTCATGCGAGATCGCGGCCAATATCTGCACGCGCTCCTCCAGATACTGCGCGATGCGATCCCGCATCGCATTGAATGCCGTCGCCGCATAGGCGACTTCCCTCGGTCCGGTCTCGCTGAGGCGCGGCGTCTTGCTGTTCGGATCGAGCGTGTCGGCGGCCTTCGCCAGATCCGCGAGCGGGCGGGTGGCCTGCCGCACTGCCAACCAGCTGCACAGGACTAGAAGGGAGAGCTGAGCGACGAGAACGTAAGGCAGCCAGTCGGCAACCGGCATGACGCCCCTTGGCGTGACGTCGATCGTCAGCGGCTCACCGTCCCTCAAGCGAAGATGTGCCTGAAGACGGCGGACGCCACCGGGGATGGATTCGACCTCGATCGGATATTTCGCACCGATGGCAGCCCGGACCTTGTCGGCGACCTCGGCGTCGGCCTCATTGAGCACGGGACTGCCGGGCATGCCCGGCCCCAGGACGAAGCGGTAGGATCCGCGAGCGAGCCGGCCCAGCCAGGCGGCGCGTTCGCTCGCGGGGAGCCGGTCGAGAATGGCGATCGACGTCGCGACGTCGGTTTCGAGCGTATTGAACATCACCGACCTGGCGGCGATGTAGCGTTCCGAGAACAGAACCGCAAAGGACATGGCGTGGGCGACCGCCAAACCGGTGAGAAGGATAACGAAAAGCCGCGCCCTGAGTGTGCGCGGCCACAGGTGAATACCATGGAGAATCGACCGCGCTGCCATCAGCGGGGCTCCACGATCTCGACCGGCACCGAAAAGACATAGCCTTCGCTGCGGACGGTCTTGATGTAGGTCGGCTCCCGGGCATCGTCGCCGAGCCGCTGGCGAACCCGGCTGACCAGGAGATCAATCGATCGGTCGAAGAGTTCGGCCTCGCGCCCCTGTGTGAGGTTGAGGAGCTGATCGCGGTTGAGGACGCGCTGGGGGTGATCGACGAAGACGCGCAGCAGCCGGTATTCGGCGCCGCTGAGCGCGATCGCAGTACCGTCCGCATCGATGAGATGCCTTGCCGTCGTGTCGAGCCTCCATTGGCCGAAACGCAACAGCTGACCCGCCTCCGAGACCTGCAGGTTCGCCGGCAGCATTCGCGCGCGCCGCAGGACCGCCTTGATGCGGGCGAGCAGTTCGCGCGCCGAGAACGGTTTGGCGATATAGTCGTCGGCGCCCATTTCCAGCCCAATGATACGGTCCATCTCGTCCGAGCGGGCGGTCAGCATGACGATGGGCGTCGCCTTGTGTCTGCCGACACGCAGTTCGCGGCTCAAGACGAGGCCGTCGTCGCCCGGCATCATCAGATCGAGAATGATCAGATCGACCGTATTCGCCTCCAGGAAGGTCCGCATCTGCCGCCCGTCGGCGACGGCGGTCACCCGCAAACCGTTCTTCTTCAGGTAAGCCGACACAAGCTCGCGGATTTCCCGATCGTCATCGACGATCAGGATGTGATCGATATGCTCCATGGCAAGACACCCCTTTGACCGCCATTTCTTATCAGAACGAGAATACCGTGACAGCAGTATTCACCGGCTCATGCCTGTGCCGTAATGCGGGGGTCAACGCAAGGATCGGAAAGCGGCACGCAGCTCGGCGCTGAAGAGATCCGGCCCTTCCCACGCGGCGAAATGTCCGCCTCTGTCCACGCGGTTGAGACCGGGGGAGGAGTACGGAGCCGCCGGTTTGTTGTCGCGCCGAGGTTCTCGGCATCCATGACGGACGCTCACTTGACCGGAACGACGAGCGGGGAGCCTTTTTCGACGATGTATGTCGCGAGCTCCGATGCCTTGCCGCTGCCGACATTCTTCGCGAGATGAGCCACCCCGGCCGGAATGAACAGGGCATCGCCGGTATGAAGCGTGACCGGCGCTCTCCCCTCGAGCTGATATTCCAACGAGCCTTCGAGCACATAGGCCACCTCTTCGCCCGGATGGGAGTGCTTGATGGAGACGGCACCGGGATCGAAATCGACGCGCACCTGGATCGTTTCGCGCCCCGGCTGGCCGAGATCGTGCTGCAAGAGATCGGTGCGGTGAAGTCCCGCCTGTTGTGCTTTGGCCGCTTGCAATGCCAATCCGCTTCCAACGACCAGCAGCGCGGCCGCCAAGATCCGAGACGTCTTCTTCATAGAGGTCATCCTTTCCGCTTTGGCAGAGGCTCGTCCTCGATGCCAGTGCGGTTATTTGAACGACCGCGTGTATTGACGATGTGTCGGCCGGGCGGGACTTTTGTAACGGCATGTGTCTGCGGCGAAGGCGTCGGCCTTCGCCGCACGACGCCGACGATGGCCACGCTTATTCGCCGGCCCGCCTGCATCAAATCCGATCGAGGCTCCGCCAGGGCGCCTGGTGGTCGAGGATGGTGGATCCGGGGCACCAGGTGGACGAGCGGTTCCATGGGCTCGCTTGCTGGCGCCACAGAGGACCGAACCACAGAAGCACGAGCGCCGCTCCCAGCGGGAGGGCGGGGATCGCGATGAACAATGCCGTTTGCATAAGCTTTGTCGGTCACGCGGGGGTAACCGCTCCTATCGGCCGTTGTGCGGCCTCTCGATTCTTACAACCGGATGGTCCTAAGAAAGTTCCTTGCAGTGCACATGCTCGCCGGGGCGGCTGCGAAGTCTTCGATGCGAGCAGATGGGGAACTTTTCACGCCATGAACTGTCGGGCGCGCCTTGTTCGTTGATCCCACCTCCGGTCGCTGCCGCTTTAGCCATTGATCCAGCGCCCTCCTGGACGGAAGACCGATGCACACTTTCCCGGAAGAGCCGTTCCCCTGGATGCCTGCCTCTCAAGCGATGTTGCGGTCGGTGTTGCCGGCATTCCAGCCGGGTGATCCTCCCGACGGGCGGATGCGAAGGCTGTTCTGGACTTGCTTCACGCCGGAGACGGCCTCGGCGCAGTCCTCGGCGCGGCGTTTGGCCCATTTGGAATCGACCAAACCGCTCAGTTGGACTTCGCCATTGGTGACCGAGACCGCGATATCGGAGGCGTCGAGCATTCCGTCGTCGCTCAGGCGATCGCTCACATCTTCCTGGATGCGGGTGTCCGAACGGATGTAGCCCTTAGGACCTTTGCCGCGATGCTGGTCCATCTCGCGTCTACGCTCGGCGCCCTTGTCGCCCAACCACGACGCGACTTCGTCGCTGGCGCGTTCGAGAAAGCCGCGCTCCCCGTAGCCCCTGCCGAGGCGGGGATAGTCCTCGCCATAGTCGTCGTCGCGGTAAAAGCCTCCACCGCCGAAGTGACCTGGACCGTATGCGCGTTCCCGTTCCCAGCTGTCATCGCGGCCGCGATATGTGCCGGAGCGGCCCGGCTCGTTACCGGCAAAATACTCCGAGCTCTCGTAGTCCGTAAGCCGCGGACCGGCAGTCAAGGCGCGGCGCCTCTCGTCCTCGTAGGTTTGGCCGCGCCGGCGCCGGTCCGATTCGGGATAGCTCTCGTAGACGTCGCGGCTCCAGCTCCTGTTCCTGGCCATGATCTCCTCCTTGGCTTGGTTCGTCGACGTCGGTCAAACCCGCGAGCAGACACTCGGTTCCGGCGCAATGAGCGCTGCGGCACGGGCCCGGGCATGCCGCGGAAACAGGACCGCCCGGAACCTTCGGCGGCCGACACGGTTGGCTGCATTGAGGAGATACGACGATGTTGACGAACTATTTCTGGCTTTTTGTCACCGGCGGTGGCGCCTTCATACTCGGCGCTGCGATCGCCTATGCCATCTTGAAGCAGAGGCCGCTCTCGCGCGCCGAAAAGCAGGCGCAGAAGCGCAAGGTCGAGGAACTTTACGAACAGTCGCCGGAGAACCGGCCCCGCTGATCGCCGGGCGGCGAGATGGCTGCAACGGGAGGCTTCCTGAACGAGCGAAGCACGCCAGGGGAAGGCCTGCGGCGCTTTGCAGGGAACAAGGCTCCAAATGGCTCGTTTGATTGCGTAGACGATAACGATCCCCGTTATGCATGGGAGGAATTGACAATGACCAATGACACAAGCGGCCGCGGGTCCGGCGATCCCTTGGGCAGGCCTTTGACGTCCGCGCAAGGCATCGAGCGCGTGAGCGGCGTGCAAGCCGGTGACACCCGCGGACAGGGGGGGGCGGGTGACCGCAGCCTCGAGAACGCCGTGCGTGAAGACATGAACGAGTTCAAAGAGTTCGCCAGTGAACAGACGGAACAGGCAAAGGCGGCGGTCGGCCGCGCCGTGGAGGATGAGAAAAACGTGGCAGCACGCCAGTTGAGCGGTGTTGCTGACGCACTCGAGAAGGTCGGAAACGAACTCGAACAATCGGATCAACGGGCCATCGGCCGCTATGCAAAGCAGATCGGCACGTCGCTCCAGGGCTTCGCACGCAAGGCAGAGGGCCGCAATCTCGGCGAGATCGCCGGAATGGTCGAAGATTTCGGCCGAAAGCAGCCACTCGCCTTCCTCGGCATGGCCGCGATCGCAGGACTGGCCGCAAGTCGGTTCCTCACCGCTTCGCCTCCACGCCGCGACGGACGGGATGCTTCGGGACGGACCCGTCAATCAAGCGAGAAGGAACGCTATAATGGCTAATCATCGGGACGAGCGCCCCCTGACGGAACTGATGACCGGACTGGTGGCGGATATATCCGGTCTTTTCCGGAAGGAAATCGACCTCGCGAAAGCCGAGGCATCCGAGAACCTCAATCGAGCGGTCGGCAGCCTCGAGACGCTCCTCGTCGGGCTGATCTTTGCCATAGGCGCAGTCGGCGTGCTGCTGAGTGCCGTCGTCCAGGGTCTGGGCGCCTTCCTCGTGGCTCAGGGCATGACCGAAGCGAATGCCGATGCGTTGTCGGCGGCCATCGTCGGCGTGGTTGTCGCCTTGCTTGCCTGGGTGATGATTTCGCGCGGCCTCTCGGCGCTCAAGGGCAGCAGCATCCAGTTCGATCGGACGGCCGCCTCCCTGCAGCGCGACGCGAACGTGGTGAAGGAGAGACTGCAATGAACGATTCCGCACACACCCACTCCGCTGCCGAACTGCAGCGCGAAATAGAGGCCGATCGCCAGCGAATCGAGGAAAAGCTCCACGAAATTCAGGAGCGCATGTCGCCGGGAGAACTAATGGACGAACTGCTCGAATATGCAAAAACGAGCGGCGGATCCGAATATCTGAGCAATCTCGGCGTGGCGCTCAAGTCAAACCCGATCCCGGTTGCCCTGATGGGGGTAAGCCTCGCCTGGCTGATCGCCAACCCCGCCTCGCGCGCGCCGCGACACGGGGAGGGGAATGACGATGCGGATGATTACCCGCTTGCACCCGTAAGGGGCTCCGTCCGGAGAGTGGGGCCGGTGGAGGCGAGCTTCGGCGAGCGCTACAGTCACTTCACGGATGAAAGCGGCAGCCGCTTCCGCGCCCTGACGGACGATGCCGGCCGGCGGGCCGGCCACTTCGTCGACCCGGCCGGGAAGATCTATCGCGGCTTTACCGACGCGGCAGGCAAGCAGATCGAAGATATCAGGGACGAGACCGGCGCCCTGTTCGACGAAGCGTCCGGCTGGGCGTCCCGGACGTGGAGACAGGTGAGCGCCGCAGCGGGCCGTATGTCCGATTCGGTGACGGGAGCCGGCAGGTCTCTCGCCGGCAGCATGCAGGGTGCCGGCCGGTCACTCGAAGAACAGGGCGCGCAGCTCAACGCCGCTATCTTGAGGCATTTCCGCGACCAGCCGCTTGTCGGCGGAGCGCTCGCCTTTGCCGTCGGTGCGGCAATCGGGGCGGCGCTGCCCCACAGCGAGGCCGAGGACGAGGCACTAGGCGAAATGGCGGAAGATGTGCGGTCCAATCTCGCGGCCAGGGCGAATGCCGGCGTGGCGCAAGCCATGGAGGCCGGGCAGGAAATCCTCGACAAGGCCGGTGATGCGGCGCTGGAAGTGCATGACGCGGTCAAGGATCGCCTGCAGCAGTCGGTCCGGGAGTAACCTCCCGGGGGAGTTCCGCGCTTCGTTGAAAGCGGAACTTCCCCAGCCAAGCGTCGAAAGGATTACGCCGGCGCTTCAGCGACCGAGGCGCGTTCGACGATTTCCGTTTGCAGAACGACCCGGCGGGCTTCCATGTCGTTCCCGCTGAGGCGTTCAACAAGCAATTGGGCGGCCCTTTCGCCCAATCGGTAAACCGGTTGCCTAACCACCGTGACAGGCGGCGATGTCACGGACGTCCAGTCAGCGTCATGAAACGAGACGAGCGACAGGTCGCTGGGAATAGCAAGGCCGATCGCGCGGCTTGCCTTGAAGACCTCGAGTCCGATCAAGCTATCGGAGGCTATGATCGCAGTCGGACGCATGCTCGCCCGCAAAATGTCGGTGGCGATACGGTGCGTATGCGCCGGCGAGGACGCGCCGACATGCACCCACCTTTCCATCTCGGCCAGGCTCGCCTCTCGGCAAACAGCCAGAAATCCTTCGATACGTCGGCGTACCGAGCCCGTATTGATATCGGCCGGCGTGCGGAATAGATGATCGGGCGTGTCGCAGGCGGTGAGATAGGCGATGCGTCGGTGGCCGAGCGCAAGAAGCCTACGCGTGACGCCCTCGGCAGCGTCTCTGTCGTCGGCGATAACGGTATCGACGTCGAGTGCCTCGCTGCCGCGGTCGAGTAGCGCCAGCGGCCGCCCCGAGCGGGCCACTTCCTGCAGGTGGTCAAGTTCACTTTCCTTGGCGGGTGAGACGATCAGGCCGTCCACCCGTTTGGCAAGCAGCGTACGGATCGCCGCCTTCTCCGCGGCGACGTCCTCGCCCGAATTTATTAGGATGACGGTAAAGCCCGCTTGCCGGGCGACGTCGGTGATGCCCCGCACGGCCAGGCTGAAGAACGGGTTTTCGATGTCGCCGACCACGACGCCGATCGTGCCCGATCGGCCCGTCGTCATGCTTCGGGCAAGCTCGTTTGGCCGGTAATCGAGCGAACGGGCGGCGGCGGTCACGGCTTCGCGCACCCGATCGCTAACCGTTCCGTAGCCGCCCAGAACGCGTGCTGCCGTCGCCTTCGAGACGCCGGCCCGACGCGCGACGTCGGCAACGGTGACGGAGGTGGGTCGGGACGGATTCTGGTCCATAATTCCTAGCCTTACAAGACATATTGACGACTGGCAAACACGAAGATAACAATTGCAACAAGAAATGAGACCGGTCTCAACGGGGGGGTGAGACCGGTCAAGAACGAAAGCTTCTAATAGGGGCATGCGATGGCATGCTACCGGACGCGCGGGTGATCCGGCCGACCGGGGAGGGCCTTGTCCTTTCAACATTGCAAAAACACCACCAGAGGAGAAAAACCGATGAACTCATTCCAAGTCTTGCATGTGCCGCTCGCCAGATTGGGCGCGGCCATCGCTGCAATAGTCTTTGGCCTTGCGGCAGGTGCCCTGGCACCGGCCGCCGCTCAGGACAATCCCTTTGGTCTGATCGACCCCACAACCATCAGCGTCGGTACGATGGGTGATGCCAAGCCATACGCGTTCTCAACTGCTGACGGCAATTTCACCGGCTTCGACATCGAACTCCTGCTCGACGTGGCCAAGCGGATCGGCTTCGAGAGGGAACAGGTGATCTTCACCGGGCAGGATTTCTCGGCCCTCATGCCCTCGGTCGCCAACGGCCGATTCGACGTGGCGGCGGCCGCGATCGGAACGACAGAGAAGCGCAAGGAAACAGTCGACTTTTCCGACGGCTATCTGGCAGGCTACCTTTCCGTGCTCACCGCGGACGCAGATATCACCGGCGCCGAAGGCTTAAAGGGCAAGCGGCTTGGGGTCGTGCAAGGCACGCTCCAGGAAATTTATGCACAGAAGAACTTCACGGGCACCGATCTCGTCAAATTCCCGGACAATAACTCTGCCGTATCCGGACTGAACAACGGCACGATCGATGCGCATTTCCTCGATTACGAGGCGGCAAAAGACTATGCCGGCCGGTATGAGGACCTGAAAGTGGCGGTGAACATTCCGAGCTTCGACGCGCCGGCCGGTTTCGTCATCCGCAAGGGCAACGATGCCCTGCGGGAGGCCCTGAACAAGGCTTTGCAGGCCGCCATGCAGGATGGAACCTGGAAGACCCTGCACGAAAAATGGTTCCCCGGCACGCCGATGCCAGCCGATTATCTCCCGAAGCCCTAAATCCCGCTTTCCGGTCCGATCGTCGTCGGTCGGACCGGCCTTTCCTTCAGGGGGCCGCCTGATGAACTGGCTTGAAAACCTTCGCCGCAGCTTCCTCGATTGGGGCGCGATGGCCGAAGTCCTGCCGACCATGATCACGGTCGGTCTGAAAAACACGTTGATCCTGGCGGCCGCCTCGACAGTACTCGGCATCGTCATCGGCATGGTGCTCGCCATCATGGGCATTTCGCGGTCGCCCTGGCTGCGTATCCCGGCCCGCATCTATACGGACATCTTCCGCGGTCTGCCGGCCATCGTCACCATCCTGCTGATCGGTCAGGGCTTTGCGCGCATCGGCCGCGAACTGTTCGGCCCGTCGCCCTATCCTCTCGGCGTTCTCGCGCTCAGCCTCATAGCGGGCGCCTATATCGGCGAGATCTTCCGTTCAGGCATCCAGAGCGTCGAACGCGGCCAGATGGAGGCGTGCCGGGCGCTCAGTATGAGCTACGGCCAGGGCATGCGCCTTATCGTCGTGCCGCAGGGCGTGCGTAGGGTCCTCCCGGCACTGGTAAACCAGTTCATCGGCAATGTGAAAGATTCGAGCCTCGTCTATTTCCTCGGCCTGCTGGCTTCCGAACGCGAGATTTTCCGCGTTGGCCAGGATCAGGCCGTGGTGACCGGCAATCTCTCGCCGCTCCTTCTCGCGGGCGTCTTCTATCTCTTCGTCACGGTGCCGCTCACGCATTTCGTCAACGCCATCGACAGCCGTCTCAGGCTTGGCAAGCAGCAATCGGCGGCCATTACGAGCGGGCTGGAGGAGGTTAGCGAACTCGATCGCGCCGATCACGCCTCGCAGATCGCCTTCAAGGGCGGCAGTTTGGAAGTCCGCGATCTCGGCATGGCCTATGGCGAGCTCGACGTGCTGAAGGGCGTCGACCTCTCGGTGAGGCCCGGCAGCGTCACCTGCATTATCGGCCCTTCCGGTTCGGGTAAGTCGACACTTCTGCGCTGCCTCAACCGTCTGGTGGAGCCAAAGTGCGGCGACATCCTGCTCGACGGCGATAGCATTCTCACAATGAAGCCGGAGCGGCTCCGCCGCCGGGTGGGTATGGTCTTCCAGCACTTCAACCTCTTTCCGGATCACACGGCTCTCGAAAACGTCATGCTGTCGCTGACGAAGATAAAGGGTCTGCCGAGGGCCGAAGCGGAACGCATCGCAAAGGTGCGGCTTGCCGATGTCGGTCTCGCCAGCCGCCAGCATCATCGCCCCGGTGGTCTCTCCGGCGGGCAGCAGCAGCGCGTCGCGATAGCCCGCGCGCTGGCCATGGAACCCGAAGTCATCCTATTCGACGAGGTGACGAGCGCGCTGGACCCCGAGCTCGTTAAGGGTGTGCTCAACCTCATGGCCGATCTCGGTAAAGGCGGCATGACCATGGTCGTCGTCACGCACGAGATGGGCTTTGCCCGACGTGTCGCCGACCAGGTCGTTTTCATGGACGAGGGGCGCATCGTCGAGGCAGGCACGCCCGAGGCGATCTTCGACTATCCGCAGAGCCCACGCCTTCAGCGTTTCCTCGCCGAAGTGCTCTGAAGGCAAGGGGAGAAGACGACGATGAGGGCCCATCCTCGCATCACCTGACCTGTCCAACCGATCGAAAGACAATTGACCATGACGGATAACATCATCACTTCGGCGGTCATCATCGGCGCCGGCATTTTCGGCGTCTCAACGGGCGTGCAGCTTGCCCGGCGGGGCATTCGCGTGACCATCCTGAACGATGGTCCGCCGGCCGGCGGCGCTTCCGGCCGCTCGCTCTCCTGGTTGAACTCGTCGCGTATTCGCTCCGAACCCTATCACCGGCTGCGCATGGCGGGCATCGATCGCTACCGCACGCTCTCGGCGCGCTTCCCCGATGCGGACTGGCTTCGCTTCGACGGTGGCCTGACCTGGGATGCCGATGACTCGAGCAACGGCATCGACGCAGCCTATCGCCATGAAGTCTCGCTCGGCTATGATGCAAAGCGCCTCGCGCCGGGCGAAGTCGCGGCAGTGACGCCGGGTCTCGACGCGCGCGCGATCACGCCTCAGGGCGCGATCTTCAATCCGGGTGAAGGGTGGGTCGATCTGCCGATCCTGATCAACCTGCTTATCGAAGAGTTTGCCAAGCTCGGCGGCACGCTCGTGACCGATGAGGGTGCGGCAAGGGTCGTTGTCGAAGGCGGTAGGGCGGTCGGCACCGAAACGGCCGCGGGCAATCGCTTCCTGGGGGATGCCGTCCTGCTGGCCACCGGCTCAGCCGTGCCGAAGATGGTGGAGCAAGCCGGCGAGACCATCGACGATGCAACGCCGGTCGCGCTTCTGGTGCGAACGAAGCCGCTTGCCCATCCTTTGCGCGCCGTCTTGAACACGCCGCGTGTCGCCGTCCGCCCCGCGCCGGGCGGCACCTTCTCGCTGGATGCCGATTGGGCGGCGGATGAAGGCGTGAAGATGCATGAGGACGGTTGTCGCGATATCGATGCGGCCGTCGTAGATGCGCTCCTGACCGAGGCGTCAAAGGTAATGGAGGGCAATCCGAAGCTCGAGATCGCCTCCATCGGCGTCGGCGGCAAACCCATTCCAGGAGACGGCGAACCGGTGCTGGGAGCGCTCAAGGCCATTCCCGGCTACTACGTCGCCTTCAGCCACAGCGGTGCGACGCTTGGCCTTATCGTTGGTGAGCTTCTGGCTTATGAGATCGCAACGGGTGTTGAGCATCCGATGCTCGCCACATTTCGTCCGGAACGCTTCACATCGCCGTAGCGGAAGGCGACGATCACGTCAGCCCCGACGCCGCGGAGGAGCAGGGAACAAATATCCTGAAAGCCGGTTGAGTCGCGAAGCGGAAAGGAGCGACCATGTCCAAGCCGGCAAGCAATTCTGCGCAGGTGCGCGGCGACATCCAGCATGGAAGGACGGGCGACAAGAGGCGCGGCTTCGACCCCGCGGCGGCGCCGCTCGAGACCGATGACGAAGCAGGCGGTATGCCGCCCGGCAGTGAAGCGGTCCGAAACGCCAGGGCCGGGCAGGCCGCGGGGAGGCTGGCCGATACCTCTACCGAGTACAACGACGCGATGCGGCCGCTTGCAGCGGCGGAGACCGCCGCACCGAACAGGCAACGGCTGGGGCTGAGCCTGGCCATCATAGCCATGGCCGTCGTGATAGGCGCCTTGATCTACGCCGGCGGGCTTCTCTCGCCGTAAAAGCGGTTCTTCAAACAAGCGAAGGAGTCTCCAAATGCCTGACCGTCGACGCCCCTCGAAAGATCCTCTATCGGAACTGGCCGCTCGCGAGGAAGCCTTGTATTTGCGGCGCTCGTCGACGCGCTTTCTCGAATGTGCGATTCATCTCTGCGTGACGCACATGACGCTTCAGGAAGTCGCCGACCTGCTCGAGAAGGAAGCGGCGCAGCTTCGCCGCTTCGGATGAGGTCCGTGAGCGACGGACCGTCAACGCCAAGGCGACGGTGAATTGCCCCTCTGGCCTGCAGGCCGGAGGTTCGCCGCAGCCACTAGTTCCCGATATCTGCTGAATTTCCGAGGATCCTCAAGGTGGGCTCGTCCAGATACGGGCGCTCGCCGCGCCGCAGGAGATAGACCTCCCGCTCGGGATTGGCTTCGATGACGAAGCCGGCGCTTCGCAGCATCGCTTCGACGCCGGCGCGGTTGGGGATGAACCAGTTGGTGGGGTCATCCGCGAAGCGGTGTTCGACGAAGAACAGCTTCGGATAGTCGGGCCGGTCGAAGATCTCCCACTCCCGGAAATCGTAATCACCCTTGAGAGTTGCCACGGATTCCGACCCGCGCTGCATGCACTGGAAGAGCATCTGGTCGCCGACGACATGCTCGTAGAGGAGGTCGAGTGCCAGCAGCGGATGGCGCAGGTGATAGAGAACGCCCATGAAGATGACCAGATCGAACCTCTCGCGCAGCCGTGCCGCGTCGTAGACCGACATAAGCCTGTACTCGATGTCGACCCCCGCCTGCTCCGCGGCAAACTTCGCCTGCCGCAGATAGTGCGGGTCCGAGTCGATGCCGAGTACGCGTCCGGCATTGCGGCGTTTCATCTCCTGCGCGTAGAACCCTGCATTGCAGCCGATGTCGAGGACGCTCCTTCCTTCGAGGTCTTCCGGCACCACATGCCTGAAGGCCTTCCATTTCACCGCGGGATAGTCGCCGAGGAAGTGACCGGGCGCCGTCTCGATGCCTCCGATCCGCATGTTGTGGAACCAGGGACCGAGCGCCGCAATCTCTTGCGCGATGACCGTTCGGTCTTTCGTCTGCTGAACCATGATCACAGATCCTGAGTGACGACGGAAAGTTGCGGCTGGCGCCGGGTGCGGCCGGACCGGCGTTCAGCGCGGCTTTCGGCAAGTGCGCTCTGGAACCAGGCGATCGTATAGGTCAACCCGTCCTCCAGAGGAACTTTCGGCTCCCAGCCGAGAAGCTTCCTGGCGCGCGCGATATCGGGACGGCGACGCTGCGGATCGTCCGCCGGCAGCGGCTCATGGACGATCGTCGAGGCCGTCTCGATCCTGGAGAGGACCAGTTCCGCCAGTTCGATGACGGTGAATTCTCCGGGATTGCCGAGGTTCACCGGCACGGCAGGATTCTCCTCGCGGTTCATCAGCCGGATCAGTCCGTCCACGAGATCGGACACGTAGCAGAAGGAGCGCGTCTGCTCGCCACTGCCGTAAACGGTGAGCGGCTCGTTCCTCAGCGCCTGGACGATGAAGTTCGATACGATCCGGCCGTCATTGGGGCGCATATGCGGACCGTAGGTGTTGAAGATGCGGGCGACCCGCGTGTCGACGCTTCCCGCCCTCAGACTGTCGAAGCACAGGGCTTCCGCCGCGCGTTTGCCTTCGTCGTAGCAGGCCCGCGGCCCGGTGCAATTGACGTGGCCCCAGTAGTTCTCCTGCTGCGGATGCTCCTCGGGATCGCCGTAGATCTCGCTCGTGGAGGCCTGCAGCAGCGTGGCCCCGTGCCTTTCGGCAAGCCGGAGGAGGTTTCCCGTCCCGGTCACGCTTGTCATCATCGTGTGGATGGGATCGGCCTGGTAGGAGGGCGGCGAGGCGGGGCAGGCCAGATTGTAGATCTGGTCGAGCGGTTCATCGATGTCGATCTCGTCGCAGACGTCCTGTTCCACCATTGCGAAATAGGGGTCGTCCTGCAGACCGACGAGATTGGCAGGGGAGCCGGTGAGATAGCTGTCGAGGCAGATCACCCGGTTGCCGGAGCCTAGAAGTGCTGTACAAAGGTGCGACCCGACAAAGCCGGCGCCGCCGGCAACCAGGATGATCTTTCCTCGGCTTGCTTTGTTTCTTTTAGCCATCGGCCGTTCTCCTTTCGGGTTAAACCGGAAGCCGCCGCTCGGAACGCCTTGTGGCGAGACCGGTCCTGGCGGCGACGCTTTCGATTGCCTCGACAAAGGTCCGTGCGCGCGCCGCGGAACTGTGCGCGGCGGCGACGCGTCGATAGGCGCAATCGGCAAGTGCTTTGCGTTGTTCTTCGTCGAGCCGCGTCAATGCCGTGACGACATCGCTGCTGTTTCGCGCGATGATCACGGCCTCGCCGGCCGGGAAGAAGCTTTCGATTCCCTCCCACCAGTCGCTGATGAGCGGCGTGCGGCACGCGGCGGCCTCGAAGAGGCGAACGCTCGGGGACCAGCCGGCGGCCACCATGTCGGCTCGCGTTACGTTCAGGGTGAATCGCTGGCGGCTGTAGAATTCGGCATGTTGGCCGGGCGGCAGATGTTCGATGCGCGCGACGTTTTCCGGCCAGTCGATGTCCTCAGGATAGCTCGGTCCGGCCACGACGAAGCGCATGTGCGGCAAGCGCCGCGCCGACTCGATCAACAGGCGTTCGAGCGCGGGTTGCCTGTCGGGGCTGAAGGTGCCGAGATAGCCGAGGTCCCACTCGGTGGCCGCACCGGTATCGCGATAGGCGTCGAGGTCGACGGCGCAATAGAGGGGCACCGGCCGCCGCGCCGCGAACTCGTCCCGCAGCCGGTCGAGCGTTCTGCCGCCGGAGAAGGAAAAATAAATGTCGAAGTCCGCAACCTGTCTTCGCGCGAGAAACTCCTCGTCGCCGCGCTTGAGCTTGGCGAGCGTCACAGGCGTGTCGATGTCGTAGAAGCACAGACGTTTCGGTGCGAGATCCGCGACCGCGTCGATGACCTCCACGCCATCAGGCACGTAGGAGCCGATGACGACGGCATCCGCGCCGGCAAGCCTGTGCGCATGCCTGGAGACGAGTTCGTCCGGGTTCGCGTAGAACAGGAGGTCGCAGAAATCCGGCGCGGCCAGATCGCGGTTGCTCGCATACCAGGGCACGTCCCGTTCCAGGAACGTCGCCTTGTGCCCGGCAGCGTCGAGCGCGCGAAGCAAAGCGCGATAGGTGGTCGCATGACCGTTGCCCCACGAGGAGGACAGCGAGAGACCGAGAATGACGATGTCGAGCGGTCGCTTCATTCGGCAGCCTCCATGCGGCGCGCCTGCCGCAGGACGCGGTCCACCTCCTCGGCACGGTGCGCATAGGTATGCTCGGCGAGAACGCGGCGGAGCGCCCGTTCGCCGATCTCCCGGGCGCCGGCCGCCGTCAGTTGCTGCATCAGTTCGGCGACGTCGCGGCCGTCTCTGGCGACCAGCACTTCTTCTCCGGGTTTCAGGAAGAGCTCGATGCCCTCCCAGTAGTCGGTGATCAGGCAGGCGCCGGCGCCCGCGGCCTCGAAGACGCGGGTTGCCGGCGAGAAGCCGTTTTCGGCCATGCTGGCGCGTGAAATATTCAGGACGGCATTCGGCGTCGTGTTGAAGGCATTGTGGTCGGCGGTCGGGACGTGCCCGATATAGGCGACATTCGGGGACAGAGACTTGTCGTGCCATCCGGATCCGCCGAGCAGGAAACGCCGTTGCCAGAGCTTTTGCGCCGGCTCGAGGAAGAAGGCCTCTACGCGCTCCTCCCGGTCCGGCAGGCGGTTGCCGAGGAAGGCGAGATCGGCGGCAAAGTGCGGATCCGGCGGCACCGGATGGTGCGTCTCCGGATCGACGGCATTGTAGATCGGAACGCAATCGCGGGCGCCAAGCGCGCGATAGGCTTCGACTACGGGATCGCCGCCGCCATAGGTCAGCACGAGATCCAGGGAGGAAAGCGCGTGGCGAAGCGGGTGGTCGGGCGCGGCCCTGAGTTCGGCCAGAGTGGCGGGTGCATCGACATCCCAGAAGATTTTCAGCGCCGCCGGGCCTGCCGCGGCCATCACCTCGGCGAGCAGCAGTTCGTCCTCGAAGCCGACGCCGCTCGCCTTGACGACGATGTCCGCTTTGGCTGCTTCCCGCGCCACTCGCTTCAACGCCTCGACGGTCCCGTCATAGACGACGACCCTGCACCAGGAGGGCGGATCGATATCGCGGTGCTTTTGCCGATCGTAGACATCGGGCTCGTAGAACGTGATTTGATATCCCCGTTCGGCAAGTGCCCGGAGCAGGCCGCGATAGTAGGTGGCCGCGCCGTTCCAGTAGGCCGAAACGAGACTCGATCCGTAAAATGCCAGCCTCATACCTCGACCTCCTCCGAAATGATCTGTCGCGCGCCGGAGCGTGGCCTGTAGGAGGCCACGATGGCGAGAAGCTCGTCGACGCGATGGCTGCATGTGTGGCGCGCCCGGATCGTCTCCAACCCGGAGGCGGTCATCTCCGCGGCGAAGTCCGGTTCGGCGAGCAACTGGCGCAGAAGGCGCGTCATTTCCTTGCCGTCCTTGACCAGGCAAAAATCCCTGCCCGGCCGGAAAAGCCCTTCGGCATCGGTCCAAGGCGCCGAAATCAGCGGAATGCCGCAGGCAAGCGCCTCGAAGACGCGGATCGTCGGTATTCCCGGAAGGGCCTCGACATAAGGCCGGCGCGGAATGTGCACGGTGACCCGATGCTCGGCGAAAGCCCGCGGAACGGCGGCATTGGCGAGCCAGCCGCCATAGTCGATTTTCGCGGACCGTAAAGCCCTGAGCGCGGTCTCGGGATATCGCACGCCGCGGACGGTGGTCCTGAGCTTCAGCTTTTTCGCCGGTTCGACCAGGAAGGACATGATCTCGCTGCTGCGCTCGTCGTCGCCCCAATTGCCGATCCAGATGAGCTCGCCCCGCTTTTCCACGTCCGGCATCGGGTGGAACAGCGAGGTATCCGCAGCCTCGTGCCAGGTATGGACATGCCTTCCCCAGCCCGCCTGCAGATAACGCTCCCGCAGCGCCTCACCGAAGGCCAGAACGAAGTCGTATCCGGAAAGGTCGAGCCGGGCGATGTCCCGCTCGGCGCTGACGGCGCGGTGATGGGTATCGTGGAAAGCGAGCGTGAAGCGGCCGCCCTTCAGGCGAATGCGGCCGAGCTCGGCGACGAGAGCGGGATCGGTCCACTCATGCACGATGACCATGTCGGCCTCGCGGGCCGCCGCTTCATGCTCGAAATCGGCCCCGTAGATCCCGACCCTCAAATCGGGGAAGGTCTTGCGGAAGGCAGCGATCGCTCCGTTACCCTGATCTGCGACGAGATTGCGCCGGCTCCAGGAATCGCCGGGCTCGAGCGCTACGGCCTCGTGGCCTCGCCGGATGAGTTCGCGCATGACACCGCGCAGAAAATGCGCATTGCCGTGGTTCCAGTCGGACACCAATGAGTGGGTGTAGAAGAGAAATCGCATCCGCTCACTCCGCTGCCGTCAATCGATCGGACCCGCTCATCACCCGCCGGTAGGCGGCGAGCACCGCGTCGCGCTGAGCCTCGACCGTGAAATCGGCTGAGCGCAGCTGCGCCCGCCGGCCAAGGTCGGCCCTGAGCTTTGCATCCTCCGTCAGCCGGTTGACGGCTTCGGCAAAGGCGGCGGGATCACCGGGGTCGGCGAAAAGGGCGACGCCCTCCCAGAGCTCGCGATAGGTTTCGATGTCGGCGAGGACCAGTGCGGCGCCTGCACGCGCGGCTTCCAGCGCCACCAGGCCGAAGGGTTCATAGACCGATGGAGAGACGACGATCCCGGCCTTCGACATCAGCCTCATCGTCCGGTCGTGGCTGAGTTCACCTTCGTGATCGGCATGCATGATCGCCAGGTGCTGCCCGTTAGGGCCTTCGCAGGCGCCGGCCATCACGACCGGCCAGCCTATGTCGGCGGCGGCCCTGTCGAGCACGGCGCCGTTCTTGCCTTCGTCCCACCAGCGACCGGCGGCAAAGACGAAGTTTTCCTTGGTGCTGACGGAGCATGCATTCCGGCTCGCATTGTAGACGACTGCGAGATCGGGGATTGCGCCGTAAGTGCGCGTCAGGGTCGCGGCATGGCTTCGGCTCGGCGCGAGCACCAGGTCGGCGCGGTCGAATCCCAGCCGGTTCAATCGCTTCTGCCAGGCCCAGGCTTCCGGCAAACCGGACCCGCGCACCGCAGCGAACCAGGAGGCGACGCAGGAATGCGACATGGTGACGAGCGGTATTTCCGCCGTTAATCGAGCCGCCTGGGACGGCAGGTTGAGATGGAGGAGATCGACGGAATGCCTGAGCGCAAGTTCGGACAGGAGGTGCGGGACGCGGTCGAGTTCGCTCTCGTCTTCGACCATCCAGTCGAGCGGCTGAGCCGGCCATTCGAGCCGGCCTATGCTGTTCGCCTCGCGCCGTTGCTCCGGGGAAGGTTGCGGGCCGAGGCCGACGATCAGCGGCTCCACGCCGCAATCGCGCATGGCCGCAGCGAGATCCATCGCATAGCGCCAGACGCCGCCCACGGCATCGACGGTCATCAACACCCGCCGCGGCAGTGGGCCCGGGGCCCTGCGGCGGCCGTCAAATCGAGCGGTGGAAACGGCGGGAAGGCTCATGCGGTGACCCTCCGCGGTTGGCGCCGGATCCTGCTGACCGCACCCCGATCGTCGTGAAGCCAGGCGTAGAGGTCGCGCAAGCCTTCGCGCCAGGGCATTGCGGCCTTCCAGCCAAGCGCATCGGCGATCGCGCGCGTATCGGCGACGAAGTACAATTGGTCGCCTGCGCGCCAATCGCTTTTTGCCTTCGCGAGCACGCGGCCGGTCAAAAGCTCGATCTCGCGCAGCACGTCCATAATGCTGACGGCATTGGCGGGTCCGCCTCCCAGATTGAAAGCGCGCCCCTTCAGGCGGTCGATCGATTTCAGGAGCGCCCTATAGGCCGCGACCGCATCGGTGACATGAAGAATGTCGCGGACCTGCTTGCCGTCGCCATAGATCGAAACAGGCTCGCCGGCGAGGGCGCGAATGAGGAAATGGGCGACCCAGCCCTGGTCCTCGGTGCCGAACTGCCTCGGCCCATAGACGCAGCTCATCCGGAGCACGGCCGTCGGCAAGCCAAAGGAGCGGGCATAATCCAGCACATACTGGTCGGCGACACCCTTCGAGCAGCCGTAGGGCGTACAGAAATCCAGCGGTTGGGCCTCACCGACGCCATGCTCCCGTGTCGCCTCGTCGGCCGGCATGTAACGGCCCCGCATGTCCTGGATCGCCATGTGCCCGAGGGCGCCATAGACCTTGTTTGTGCTGGCGAAGATGACGGGCGCACGGCGCCCAGCCAAGCGTGCGGCTTCGAGCACGTTGAGCGTGCCGCGGGCATTCGTCTCGAAATCGTCCGTCGGCTGCTCGAGGCTGGTGGTTACCGCCGTCTGGGCCGCAAAGTGAAACACAGCCCTGGCTTCTCTGAAGGCAGGTTCGATCGCGCCGAGGTCGCGGATATCCGCGATCAATGCCTCGACGGCACGGCCGTGGCCGTCCACCAGCCATTCGAGGTTTCGCTCGACCCCGGGACGGCTGAGATTGTCGAGAACGATCACGTGCTCGCCGTCGCGCAGAAAGCTGTCGGCCAGATTGCTGCCGAGAAAGCCGCTGCCGCCAACCACCAGGATCGGCGCCGTCTTGCCGGAAAGAGCGGGCGCCGCCAGATGCCGGTCCGTACCGACCGTCCGGCCGCTCATAGGACCAGCCCCCGTGCTTCCAGATGGCGTTTCATCTCGGCGCCGCGGTCGATCGCGCCGGCGCTGCGGACCCACTGGGCAAATTCCGCAAGCGAATCCTCGAGCCGGTGGGCCGGTTCGAAGCCGAGAAGGTCGCGTGCCTTGGCGATATCGGCAAAGCAATTGCGGATATCGCCTGAGCGGGCCTTGTTCATGATCTCCGGCTCGATCTCGGGTACACCCATTGCTTCGGCAAGCAGCGAGGCGATGTCCGCAATGGCGTAGGCGTTGCCGCTGCCTATATTGATGACGTGGCCGGCGGCGTGCGGCTGTTCGAGTGCCAGCCGGAAGGCACGCGCCACGTCGCGGACATGCACGAAGTCGCGTTTCTGCCGGCCGTCCTCGAAAACCATCGGCGATTGCCCGTTGGCAAGGCGGGAGGCGAAGTTGGCAAGCACGCCCGTATAAGGGTTGGAAAGCGCCTGGCCGGCGCCGTAGACGTTGAAGAGCCGCAGCGCCACCGCGTCCGTCCCATAGGCTTCCCCGAATATAAGGACCTGACGTTCCTGCGCATATTTGGTGAGCGCGTAGATGGAAGCGAGGTCGACCGGCTTGTTCTCGTCGGTGGCGATCGGCCTCAGGCGTTCGCCGTCAGGACCGGACGGGTTCCAGGCGCCGGCTTTGATTTCGGCGGGGGATCGCCGGATATGCGCACGACGATCGCCGGTCGTCGTCTCGTACAAGCCTTCGCCGTAAACGCTCATGGAAGAGGCGACGACGATCCGCCGGATCGGCATGCCGATCATCGCCTCGAGCAGGACGGCGGTGCCCAGGTCGTTGACGCCGACATAGCGGGAAATCTCGTACATCGATTGGCCGACGCCGACTTCCGCGGCGAGATGAATGACGTGATCGACGTCCTTCAGCGCGCTTTTCACCGCGTCTGCGTCGCATATGTCGGCGCGCCGCATGTCTACTTCCGGTGGCAGCGTGACCTGCGCATCCGCATGGACCTGATCGTTCAACGCATCGAGGACACGCAGGTCGTAGTTCCTTGAAAGAAGCTCTTCGACAACATGCCGCCCTATGAAGCCGCAGCCGCCGGTAACAAGTACTTTTGTCATAATGCACCTGATGATGACCAATCAGAGATAGAGACAAACCTCCAACAAACGTGCGTCGCAAATGTTCCTTCTTCTTTGACTTCTTCTTCTTTGATGTTCTTCTTTGATCCCCCGGGGGGCGTCGCCCCGTGCCAAGGTACAAACCTCTCTTTCGCGGGAGTGTTCCACGCGAACTGCGGGCATCAGGAACAAAAGCTGCAACATCAAGTTAAGGGCGGGAGGCTCTTGAACATTGCTCGGAGCTTTCTTTGGCCGGGGCAGGGGCGGGTCCGGCGGACCTCGCGACACCCTTTTCGTGCTGCCGGACAGGTCGCCACGAGGGAAGGAGCTGACATGAACATCAGCATATCTCAGCGGACGGACACGATGTCCGCCGCTATCGTCACCGGGCCGGGCGCGGTGCGCATACAGACGTTGCCGTTGCCGCAACCGGGTCGCGGCCAGGTGCGGATAAGGCTCGAAGGCTGCGGCGTCTGCGCCTCAAATCTCGTTCCCTGGGCGGGTCCGGAATGGATGCAGTTTCCGACGGAACCCGGCGCGCTCGGACACGAGGGCTGGGGCATTGTCGACGCGGTCGGCGAGGGCGTGCAGGGTTTCGCGCCGGGCGATCGCGTGGCAGCACTTTCCTACCATGCCTATGCCACGCACGACATCGCCGATCAGAGCGCGATCGCCCCCTTGCCGGCGTCTCTTGCAGATCAGCCCTTTCCCGGCGAACCGCTCGGCTGTGCCTTCAACATCTTCAGGCGCAGCGCGATCAGTCCGGGAGAGACTGTGGCGATCGTCGGTATCGGCTTTCTCGGGATTCTTCTGACCGAGCTCGCAAGCGCTGCCGGCGCGCGGGTGATAGCGATATCGCGCAGGCCGTCTTCGCTCGCCGCGGCCAAGCAGGCCGGTGCGAGCGAAGTGATTCCCATGGACGATCACTGGCGGATCATCGAAGAGGTAAAGCAACTGACCGACGGGCGTTTCTGCGATTGCGTCATCGAGGCGGTCGGCAAGCAATGGCCGCTCGATCTTGCCGGCGAACTGACGAAGGAGCGCGGCAGGCTCGTCGTCGCAGGCTACCACCAGGACGGCCCCCGACAGGTGAACATGCAGCTCTGGAACTGGCGCGGCCTGGACGTGATCAATGCGCATGAACGCGATCCCGCCGTTTATATGCGCGGCATGAACGAGGCGATCGAAGCGACGGCAGCGGGTAGTTTTTCTCCCTCGCGGCTCTACACCCATCGGTTTCCGCTCGAAGAACTCGGCGCCGCGCTCGACATGACGCGCGACCGGCCGGAAGGTTTCATCAAAGCGCTGGTGATCTGCCATGAGTGACGCAATGCAGCTTTCAACGAGCCCGAAGGCCGTCATCCGCCCCCGCGTCGGCTTCCTCGGCGTCGGAAGAATCGGCTTCCACCGGATGAAGGCGGTGGTCGAAACCGGATCCGTCGAAACCGTCGCGATCTTCGATCCTTCGCCGGAAATGGCGGCGGCGGCCCGCGAGCTGACCCCCGAGGCCTCCGTCGTGAACTCGCTCGAGGCACTGCTCGACCAGGAGCTCGACGGCATCGTGATCGCCTCGCCGAGCGCGCTCCACGCCGCCCAATCGATCGTGGCACTGGAGCAGGGCGTGGCGGTTTTCTGCCAGAAACCGCTCGGCCGCACGCGCGACGAGACCGCGGCGGTGGTCGAAACCGCCCGGCATGTCGACAGGCTTTTGAGCGTCGATCTCTCCTATCGCTACACCGACGGCATGCGGCAGATTCGCGACCTGATCGCGTCGGGCGAACTCGGCACCGTGTTCGCCGTGGACCTCACCTTTCACAATGCCTACGGGCCGAGCAAGCCGTGGTTCTACGACAAGGCGCTTTCCGGCGGCGGCTGCGTCATAGATCTCGGCGTGCACCTGGTCGACCTCCTTCTCTGGGTCCTCGGGTTCCCGGACGTCGCCCGCGTGGAAAGCAGGCTCTTCGCCAAAGGTCTGCCCATCCGCCGCGACGGCGACGAGGTCGAGGATTACGCCGTCGCTACGGTCGAACTGGCGAACGGCGCTCTCGCCAGGATCGCATGCTCATGGCATTTGCAGGCCGGATGCGATGCGGTGATCAGCGCCGACTTCTATGGCACCGAAGGCGGCGCCAGCCTGAGAAACGTCAACGGATCGTATCTGGACTTCACGGCCGAACGGTATCGCGGCACGCAGCGCGAGGTGCTTGCGGTCCCCCCCGACGCCTGGGGCGGACGCGCCGCGGCCGGCTGGGCCGAGCGGCTCGCCGCAGGCGCGCGCTTCGATCCCGACAACGAGTATCTGGTCACAGTGGCGGATGTGCTGGACAGGATTTACGGGCGGTAGGGCGGCGTGCCGTCCGCTGCGGCTCCTATCCTAATCTTCGATCCGGCGCCGAAGGAACCTCGCATAGCGCGCGGCTGCGGACTCCAACCGGGGGACTTCATCGGGGGCGGCCACGGCCTTTGCCGACATCCACAGGCCCAGCTGGAAGGCGAGATAGGAGAGTTCGAAGAGCTCCAGCAGCCCGGCATCCGGAATGCGCGAGCAGCCTTCGGATACGGCCGCGCGCAGCGCCGCCCGCTCCTCGCCCGTGAGGTCGAATTCTATGCTCGCTCCCGCAATGTCCCAGCCGATGTCCTGACAGCCGACGAGGTCATGGGCGCTGCTGTGGTCGAACGCATCGGTCTTGAGAATGTGTCGCTCTCCTTCGACCAGCCATTCCCACCGGTGAAGCCGGTTGTCCGTATCGACCGGCACGATCGTCGAATTGTATCGTTCCGGATCGCCGAGGCGGCTCTTCAGCCGCGACGCTGCCGCTCTGCCCAATGCCTCTTCGGTGTTGATCACTGCCATCTCGCAAAGTTTGGCCATGGATGCCCCTTGCGCCGCGGGCGGCGGCAGGCTGTGCGCCCGGAAGGACAGATAGCGGCCGAGATGGGCGATGAAGGCCGGCTGGCGGAATTCCAGCGGCGCCATCGGCTTCGCCGAAACCCATTTCTGAACCAGAAAGCCATGGCATAATCCGGCGACCGGTGGCGTGAAGCCTGCCTCGGCAAGAAGACGCGCCTTGACGAGCTTGCGCTGCCCGGCTTCGCCGAGTCCCGCAAACTTGACGAGCCACGGACCGTCGGCGGTTTGCGCCAGGAATTTCCGGCGTTCGAACCTGCCGTCTGCGGGAGGCCAGCGATCGCCGGGAAGCATCTTGCGCCATAGGCCGGCTGAGACATCTTCGAGCGGCTTCTCGAGCGGGCCGACGAGATGGGCGACCCAATCGGCGAGGTGGCGCGCAGAATGCGACGGCTTGATCAGGAGATCGTCGACGTCGATGACATGGCGCGGCCTTTCCGCCCAGCGCTCGCGATGACGGCCGCAGGAATGCGGCCCAAGTCCTCCCTTGTGGCCGGGGAAGAAGTGAATGCGGTTGGCGCTGACGCCGTGATCCTCCAGCCAATCCGCGACGCATCCGAACGAGCTGCCGGAAAGGCCGGGTCCTTCGTCCACGATCGCGAAATCCGCCGCCCGGTCGCGCAGCAGCCGTTCCGCAAGTTGCGGCGCGACTGCAAGCCGCCTTCGGAACGGATCGCCGATCGGCCGCAGTGTGACCGGAGGCGCGGCACCGATGGAAGCCGCGACAAGTGCCGAGAGCGTGGTGCCGATGCTGCGCAGGCCGATCACCACCGTGTCGGCAGGAAGCCCGGAACCTGCCGCGGCCTCGAGATAGCTCTCCGGGTAAAGAGCATAGAAGGCATAGCCTTCCGGCTCGCGAATGCTGAGGGAGAGCGGTGCCTGGCTTTCCGCCAGCGACCTTGCGACACGGGCCGGCACGACCACCGGGCCGGCGAAGCCCTGGCGCCAGGACCGGGCGACGAGCCCGGCAAGGTCGAGGAGGAGGCACTCGCCGGTCTGGCGCGATGCGGAGATGTCGTCGGCTCCCATCCGCACCAGTTCCAGGTCGGCAAGCCCCTGCACCAGTTCCCCGGCCCTGAGCAGGATGGCGACGAGCTCGGTGTGGCGGGCGATGCCCGGCGGCTGGTGTTGGGCCCTATGCAGGCGCGAGGCGATCTCGGCGCATAGCGTGTCGGCGCGCTCCAGGCGCTTTGCGTCACCGTATACGAGCATGAAGTCTCGCTCACTTTCCTGTCCGCCCCTTCAACGCGCTGCGGCTGAATTCGATCCGCGATGCGCGAGAAACGGGAGAAAGAAGAAGGAACCAATCGGTTGCGCGCGGGTTTGGCAAGCATTGTAGATACTGCGCAGGAGTAGTGGTGAGATGCGATCGAACTCCATTCGGGTCGGGCTGGTCGGTGTCGGCAATTGCGCGTCCTCCCTCGTCCAAGGGCTGACATTCTATCGCGACGCGAAGGAGGACGAGCCGGTTCCGGGGCTGATGCATACCAGTCTCGGCGGATACCACGTCGGTGATATCGAGCTCTCAGCGGCTTTCGACGTCGCCGCTTCGAAGGTCGGGCGCGATGTCGCGGAGGCCATCTACGCCGCTCCCAACAACACGTTCCGCTTTGCGGAGGTTCCCGCCACCGGCGTGCTCGTCGAGCGCGGCAGAACGCTCGACGGCATCGGCCGCTATCTGCGCGAGGAGATCGAGGAATCCGATGCGCCCGCCGCCGACGTCGCGGAGGTCCTGCGGCGGACCGAGACGGACGTGCTCGTCTCCTATCTTCCGGTCGGTTCCGAAGTCGCCACGCGGTGGTATGCGGAGCAGGCGCTTGCCGCCGGCTGCGGTTTCGTCAACTGCATTCCCGTTTTCATCGCCTCGGACAAGTCGTGGCAGCGCAAGTTCGCCGAGCGCGGCCTGCCGCTCATCGGCGACGACATAAAGAGCCAGGTCGGCGCGACCATCGTGCACCGGTTGCTTGCCAACCTCTTTCGCGACCGGGGGGTGCGCATAGATCGGACCTACCAGCTCAATTTCGGCGGCAATACCGACTTTCTCAACATGCTCGAGCGGGAACGGCTCGAATCGAAGAAGATTTCCAAGACCCAATCGGTCGTCAGCCAGATGGATATTCCGCTCGCGGCCGGCGACATCCACGTGGGCCCGAGCGATCACGTCCCTTGGCTTGCCGACCGCAAGTTCGCCTATATTCGCGTCGAGGGCACGACATTCGGCAACGTTCCCCTCAACGTGGAACTGAAGCTCGAAGTCTGGGACTCGCCGAATTCCGCAGGAGTCGTCATCGATGCGGTTCGCTGCGCCAAACTCGCAATCGACCGCGGCATCGCCGGTCCGCTGATTGCCCCTTCGAGCTACTTCATGAAGTCGCCGCCGCAGCAGTTCACCGATGCCGAAGCGCGCAGACGCCTCGAGGAATTCATCGCCGGCGATACCGACGCACTCCTGGGGGCGGCCGAGTGACGACCACTTTCCTTCTGGTACGGCATGCCGCCCATGACAGGGTCGGCTGCTTTCTTGCCGGGCGGACCGGCGACGTGCCGCTCGGCACCGCGGGCCGCGAGCAGGCCCAGCGGCTCGCGGCGCGTCTGGGCGGCGAAGGCATAGGCTCGATCTATGCGAGCCCGCGCAAACGCACGCAGGAAACGGCCGCGGCGATCGCCGCGGCGTCGGAAGTTGCGGAAGTCGTGACCACGGAAGCGCTCGACGAGGTGGATTTCGGCGACTGGTCGGGCAAGACTTTCGACGTCCTCGATACGGACCCGCTCTGGCGGCGATGGAACGCGATGCGAAGCCTCGTGCGTGCCCCCGGCGGGGAGACGATGCTGGACGTGCAATGCCGGGCGGTGGGACTTGTGGCGGCACTTGCGCAGCGCCACGGCCAGGAGAAGATCGCTCTGGTCAGCCACGCGGACGTCATCAAAACCCTGGTCTGTCATGTCCTAGGCCTTTCCGCCGACGCCTGGCCGCGCTTCGAAATCGCGCCTGCCTCCGTCTCGGTGCTGGTGATGGGCGATTGGGGCGCGAAAGTCCTGACATTGAACGAAAACGTGTCGTAGCCGGCCGGCTGCGCCCGCCGGTGCCGCAAGTGCGGGGGGCCGGCCGGCGTTTCCGGCAATTCGGAGGTACTCATGATCGAAGCCGCCATGATCTGGAACGAGCCGAACAACAAGTCGCATTGGGATCCGGAGATCGATCCGGACTGGAGCCGCTTTGCCCATATGGCGAAGCTGGCCGCGGCTGCGATCCGGGAGGTCAATCCCGGGCTCACACGCGTGCTCGGCGGAATTTCGCCGATCGATCCGAACTTCCTCGCTCTGATGAAATCGGAGGGCGTGCTCGACCATGTCGACGCCGTCGCGGCGCATGGTTTCCCGCTCGACTGGAACCTTTGGCAGATCCATGAATGGCCGCAGAAGCTCGATGAACTGAAGAGCGTCACCGAACTGCCGGTCTGGGTAAGCGAGGTCGGCGTCTCCACCTTCGGCGCCGAGGAAGTGCAGCTTTGGGGACTGAAGCGAACCGCCGAACTCCTGAAGGGCCGGGCGGATCGGATTCAATGGTACAGCCTTTACGACCTGCCGCGGGCCTGGCCGGCGACGACGCGGCATCGGGAGGCCGAGGGTTCGTCCTACTACCGGCATTTCTACATGGGTCTTCTGCGCGAGGACGGAACGCCGAAACTGGCGTTCGAGGAGTTTGCCCGCCACACGCCGGAGATCGGGCTCGTACAATGGTTCCATTTCGAGGACCCGCGCCTCGACGATGCCGTCGCGTGGATGAAGCGCCTAGGCGTCACATATCTGCGCACCGGCCTCTCCTGGGCCGACCGCTTCCGGCCGAATGCGCTCGACTGGTTCGATCGCCAGATGGAGGCGCTCGAGGATTTCGACGTCACCGTCACCTACTGCTTCACGCCCGAGCACCGGGGGCTTGCTCCGCACCACACGAGCGCGCCCCTCGTACCGGAGGAGTTTGCCGAATTCTGTGCCGAAATGACGGCGCGCTATGCGCCCGCCCCGTCGTCCTTCGAGCCCTTGCGCCAAGGCGTCGCGATGGCATCGGCGAGCTTGCCGATCCAGCCGCGTGAATAGGTCACGCCCTGGTAGAGAGCGAGCATCGCCGCCGCCCAGCGGAGATAGGCGGCCGGCATGTTCAGGGTTCTGGCAAGCCAGAAGACACGGTGGCTGTTTGCGCTGATCGCGCTGCGCAGCCAGTAAATCAGCATCCGCCGTGCAGGCAAGCCCCTCCACTTCGGCGCAACGCGTTTCCTCGGTCGAATGCCGGAACGCGGCCAGGCCAGCCGGAAGGCCAGCCCCTCCCGTCTTTGCCTGAAACCGGCAGCCTGCGTCTCCACGACGAAGGCACTGTCGACCGCGCTCAGGTCGAGCCTTCCCGCGTCGATCGCCTCGGCCACGAGCGTCTGCAGCAGGGGCGAGCGAACGACGACCACATTCGTTCCGCGGCCGTCGGACGAATAGGGTTCGACCCAGGCGTCGCCGAAGGAGATGTCGGCCGTTTCTGCAACCACGTCATCGCAGAAATTGCAGGCGGAATTCTGGAAGAACCCGGCTCCCCAGTCGCCGTCGACCAGATGCCACCAATCCTTGCTTCTCGTGCTTCCGTCCCTGAGCCGCAGATGGGCCGTGTACCAGTTTGCCGGTCTTGCGGAATCCTTCAGGCGGTAGTCCACGCCCGCTACGGCGTTCATTTCCGTGGCCATCTGCCAGGCGAAACTTTCCACGAAGCGGGTGCTCTTCATGTGTCCGCAGAACAGGCCGAGGGTGAAGGCAAGGCGCTCCTCAAGCACCGGGTCGTTGAGGCAGAGGAGATGGATCGCCTTGATGAAACAGGGTATCCCGACGACTGCGTAGCGGCCGGGATGCCGCTTCATTTCGGCGATGACGCCGGAGAGCTCCACCGGATAATAGCGCGACTTGGCGCCCTTGCGCAGGTCATCCGCGGACCGCGAGACCTGATACCGGAACAGACGTTCGCCGGCGCCCGAACAGGGAACCACATGCGCAACCGCGTCGACCAGGTTCCTCTTGAGAAGCTCCGCGGCGGTCCAACTGGCCATGCCGCCGGAGCTGCCATCCGCTCGAAAGCTGCCCTCGCTGACATGGCCGACATAGGCTGCCTCGAAGCGGCCGATCCGCGGGTCGTAAAATCGCGCCGATCCGAAGCGTGCCTCGGCGATCTGGTCTTCGCTTCGGGCGTGGGGCGAAAAGGGGCACAGCTCGGCGAACCCGTCGGGGCGATGTGTAGCGGCCGGTTTGAGCTGGCCATAGCGGTCGAGACGCATCGCGGCGCTGCCGCCCGATTGCGCCATGCACGTGCCGCAACCGATGCAGAGCCCGGATTTCGCCATCTGCCCCGGCGAGAGCGAGGCGCTGGCCAAGGCGGGTGCGGGTCGCTCAGGCGAGGACATCTGTCAGATAGGTCCGTGATTGCCGGCGGAGTTCGGCGAGCCTTCTCGCGATAGCCCGGCTCGGGGATTGCGCGAGAAGTGTTTCGTAGTCGGCTTGCGGCGTCTCCTGCGATACCACGTGCCGTTCCGCGCCGGCGGTGCGCGCGAGATCGGCGATCTTGTTGGAACGATAGTCGGAAAGGACCGTGACGAATGGCTTGGCGTTGAGGAGGGAGAAGATGCAGCCGTGAAAGAAATTCGTCGCGACGGCCTCGGCACCCTCCATGCAGGCGGCGAACTCGTAGGGCCCGGCATCGAGCCACTGCTCGTCCGCCCATTCGTTGCGATAGCCTATGCTGACGAGAGGCAGCGAGCGCGTCGTCGCCCAATGGCGGATCGTGTGCTGAAACCACGACGGGAACGAATGTCCGTAGACGGCTATGTAGGGGCGTGAAGCCAGAGCGTTCGGGCCGAAGGAAATCGTCTCGGGGAACTGCAGGCACGGGTCGAGAACGAGCGTCGCCTCGCGTCCCACATCTTTTTCGATGATCGCCCTCGAATTGTCGTCGCGGACGGAAATTCCATCGAATTTGCGCAGCCTTTCAGCCCAGTATGGTTCGAGGCCATCGGCCGCGGGGTGGTTTCCGAACGTCGCCGCGTAGGAAACGGTTCTCTTGGCGGAGAGACCCTCCCCGTAGAAAAGCGAGCAACCGCCGTACCAGGGGTGCCGCAAGTTCCAAACCTCGTCGCTGCCCACGACGACGATGTCGCATTCTTCGGCGCCGGCCGGGTCGTCCAGTGCGAAGGGGGCACTCATCGGCACCGAAGCCAGGGCGCTCTGAAATTTTCTGATCTTGGAAGCGTAGAGCGGAATGTCGGCGCGCGGGGTCCTCTCCGGCAGAAGCGGCTGCATCGCGCAGCGCCACTCGGCCCGGGTGACGCGGGCGGAATGATGGTCGAGGACAATGGGGTCGGTGCCGAGCGAACGAAGGCCGTGGACAAGAGATCGCGCCTGCCAGAACGATCCATAATTGATGCAGCGGTGGAAGGTTAAAACGCCGAGTTTCGCCAACGGCCTCTATCTCCTGATCGTGGAAGCAGATCGCCGGGTTCAACCGGTTTCAATCGAAGATGGTTCCTTTCGCGCCCTCATATTCGCGCGCAAGCTCCTCGATCGCCGCCGATGCCTCCTCGAACGTCCAACCGGCCGCCTCGGCCCGATGGGCGAGCGCCAGCAGATCGTCGGTCAACTCCCCGCCCATCGCCGCCACGATGCTTTCCTGGGATGTCGCCGCCAGGTCCGAAACGGCCGGCCGCAGAGCGGCGATGCAGTCCATCCGGCGACCGGAATAGTCGGAAGCGCGTTGCGGACGGGAAATGGCTTGTGACTCCTCCATCTTGGACTCCTTTTGTTATCAGTCGTCAAATGACGGGCCCGGCCGATTGTTCCTGCGGCAAATGGGCGTGGTTCTAATCGCCCGACCGGACCTTCTGGTCCTCGAGCCGATTGAGGACCTCTTCCGGCGTGATCTCCTCGGTGAGTTCACGGATGTCCTCTTCACCGTCCACCTTCACGCCCAGCCGGCCGGCTATCTCACGAAGAAGCGCGAGCAGTTGCGTCGCCTCCTGCTCGGCAAGGAGCGAAATCTGCAGATTGAGGTCGGAGCGCTCGTCGTCCTTCTCGGCCATTCGGTTCTGGCTGATCAGAACGAAAGTGGAAATGAAGATCGCCTCCACCGAAGCAACCATGGCGAGAACGGCGAAGGTCGGGTCGAACACCGGTATGCCGGGGACCAGACCGAGGTTTAGAGCGATCCAGGCGCCGAACGCCAGGACGTGCAAGCCGACGAAAGTCATGGAGCCTGCGAAGTTCGTGATCGCCTGGGCGACCCTGTCGTGCGCCCTCCGCCCGCGTTCGTCTTCCTCGCGCCGCTTCAGAATGGCGTTTATGTTGCGCTCGAGCCTCGGCATGGTTCGAGCGGCGGACGATCTTTCCTCGGTACTGTTCCTTCTCGATCCCATTCGAACACTCGCGACACCTTGTGGGCCGCCTTGTTGCCGGCGGCTACGGCAAACACGTCAGGCACCGCAAAGTTCCGCGCGAGAAGGACGAGGCGGAAGCTCCCAGGTCAGCGGCCGGGGCCGAGGCTCACCCGGTACGGCCGTGCCACGGGTCAGGCCCCGGGTCGCGTCCCGCGGCAACTTCCGAAAGCCGATCGAGATAGTGGGCCCAACCTTCGGCATGACCGGCACATTGCTCGGCATTGGGCAGGCCCGAATGGGTCAGTCGCACCAGCGTTCCATCCGGCTGCTCGATCAGGTCGATCTCGACCAGGCTCGAGCCCGGCGGCACGACATCGCTGTCGTCCCAGCCGAAGCTGTAAGCCAGGCGGTGCACCGGCACCACCTCGCGGAAGGAGCCGCGGGCGAAGCGGGCCCCGGTAACATTGACGAGATAAAGCCCCTCGGGCTTCGGCTCGACATCAGCCTCCGTTCCCATCCAGCGCAGGATCTTCTCCGGGTCGGTGAGTAGGGCGAACACTGCCGCTGGCGGTGCCGAGACATGCGTTTCGCGGCGGACGACAAGAGCTTCTTGCATCGCACTCCCCTTCGGTTGCCGTCGAGCGCCGGCGAGAAAGAAGGCCGCGCGCCGGATCCGGACGGGAACGATCATATCCCGAGGGGAGCGCCCGCGCCACTGCCTGCGGAGCCGGGGCGATTTTCGGATCGGTGCCGCGAGGTCAGATCGGTTCACACATTTCCTGCAACTGCTCTATGATCAACGCATGGACCTGCCCGCACCCCTCGCATGGCTTCTGGATGAGGCCGGTACCTCGTCCGGCCCCGATCCCTTCCTGGCAGAGCTCGGAACCCGGCTCCGCGCAGACGGCCTTCCGCTGGCCGGGGGTGCCCTGACGCTGGCGGTGCCGCATCCGATCATCGCGCGGCGCACCTGGCTTTGGCGGGCGGAGGACGGCTCGGTCATCGAGGCGCTCGGCTTTGCCGAAGGGCCGGTCGACCACGCCGGTCGCGACTGGCTGGCGGGGTTCGGTCCGGTGCAGGAGGACGTGGTCGGCCAGACGGAAGAGAAGGTGGTGCTGGGCTGGGCCGGGACGAGGCAGTTCGATCCGGCCGAGGTCGCGCGGTTGCGCCAGGCCGCCCGCTTCGCGGCGGCGCCCTTGGCCGTCCTGGCGGAGCGGGCGACGCGCGCGGCGCTGCTCGAGGCCTATCTGGGCCGCCGCAGTGCTGCCCGTGTGCAGGCCGGGGCGCTGAGCCGCGGCACGGGAGAGAGCATCCGTGCGGCGCTGCTTTATGCCGACTTGCGCAACTTCACCGGCCTTTCCGAGGAACATGAGCCGGCCCGCGTGATCGCGGCGCTCAACGACTGGTTCGACCGGCTTGCCGGAGCGATACACGCCTTCGGCGGCGAGGTGCTCAAGTTCATCGGCGACGGGGTGCTGGCGATCTTCCCGGTCAACGCTTTTCCGGCGGAAGCCTGCGACCGGGCCCTGCGCGCGGTCGTTGCCGCCCGCGCGGGCATGGCGCATCTCGAGGCTCTGCGCCACGAGCAGGAACTGCCGCCGTTGCGCTTCGGCGCGGCGCTGCATCTTGGCGAGATACTGTGGGGCAATGTCGGATCGATCGACCGGCTGGACTTCACCGCCATCGGTCCGGCCGTCAATCTGGTGAGCCGGCTGGAGGGCCTGTGCCGGCCGCTCGGGCGATCCGTGCTGATTTCCGGCGCACTTGCCGCCGAGACGCGAACCCCGCTGGTGCCGCTGGGCGAACACGCGCTGCGCGGCATCGCGGCGCCCTGCGCCGTCTTTACCCTGCCGGAGACCTGAAAGATTATCGGTAAAACGGCCTGAAATCCGCGAAACCTGCGGGCAAGCCCGTTGATCCAATCGTCGCGGAGAAGTATTTCTTTTGTCGACAAGAAGGAGACCGCATGACCAACAAGGATACGGAAACCAATTCAGCTCCCGAACGCAAGCGCGGTTCCGGCGTGAAGATGGTCTATGACCTCTTGCGGGACGAAATCCTCGATCTGGTTCTGCCGCCGGGCTGTCCGATCGACGAGGTGCAGCTTGCCGAACGGTTCAAGATGTCGCGCACGCCGATCCGCGAAGCGCTGGTGCGGCTGGCGGGAGAGGGGCTGATCGCTACGCTGCCCAACAGATCGACGATGGTGTCGAATATCGATTTCCTGAACCTGCACACTTTCTTCGACGCGCTGGTGCTGATGTATCGCGTCACGACGCGCCTGGCGGCCGAACATCACCGCCCGGAGGATCTCGAGGTGATCCGCGCCCGTCAGGCGGAATTCGCCGCAGCGGTCCAGGCGCAGGATGCGCTGGCGATGATCGCCACCAATGCCGCCTTCCATTCGGCCATCGCCGAGGCAGGCCGCAATCCCTATTTCATCGGCCTGTTCAACCGGCTTCTCGACGAAGGCCGGCGGATCCTCCGGCTCTATTATCAGTCCTATGACGACCGGCTGCCGCAGCGCTTCGTCGACGAGCACGAGGACATGATCGCCGTTATCGCCGCACGTGATGTCGAGGCGGCCGATCGGCTGGCCCGCACACATGCCGAGCAGATCGTCCAGCAAATTCAAAAGCTTTTCGCCCGCAACGACCGACTTGAAATTGCCCTGTGAGCCGAGCACGATTTCTGTCGACAAATAAAATACAAATGGTATTTTCATATCGAAGCACAGGCAATCGCCGCGATGGCGTCCTGTCTCTGCCATCCGTCAGGCCAATAGGAGTTTGAAATGAAGGCCAAGATTTTTTCGGGCGTGATCCCCGCCCTGATGACCCCTTGCAGGGAAGACCGCTCGCCCGACTTCGATGCCCTCGTCCGCAAGGGCAAGGCGTTGATTGCCGACGGCATGTCGGCGGTCGTCTATTGCGGTTCGATGGGCGACTGGCCGCTTCTGACCGATGCGCAGCGCATGGAAGGCGTGGAGCGCCTGGTCAAGGCGGGCGTCCCCGTGATCGTCGGCACCGGTGCCGTCAACACCGCCTCCGCCGTCGCGCATGCGGCGCATGCCCAGAAGGTGGGAGCGCAGGGCCTGATGGTAATCCCGCGGGTGCTGTCGCGCGGTCCCTCGATCGTGGCGCAGAAGGCGCATTTCAAGGCGATCCTGGCTGCCGCCCCGGACCTGCCGTCCGTGATCTACAACAGCCCCTATTACGGGTTCGCCACTCGCGCCGACCTCTTCTTCGCGCTGCGCGCGGAGCATCCGAACCTCGTCGGCTTCAAGGAATTCGGCGGCAATGCCGATATGCGCTACGCGGCCGAGCACATCACCAGCCGTGACGACGGCGTCTCGCTGATGATCGGCGTCGATACGGCCGTCTTCCACGGCTTCGTGAACTGCGGCGCGACCGGTGCCATCACCGGTATCGGCAACGTGCTGCCGAAGGAAGTGATCCACCTCTGCAACCTGTCCCAGGCCGCTGCTGCCGGCGATGTCGATGCACGCCAGCGTGCACAGGAACTGGAGCAGGCGCTTGCCGTGCTTTCCTCCTTCGATGAAGGGCCGGACCTCGTCCTCTATTTCAAGCACATGATGGTGCTGAAGGGAGACAAGGAATACACGCTCCACTTCAACGAGACCGACGCGTTGACTGAAAGTCAGCGCGGCTATGTCGAGGCGCAGTTCAAGCTCTTCAACACCTGGTATGCCGAGTGGAGCAAGCTCCCGGGCGCCGTCGAAAAGTACAAGGCCTGATCGGGTCGGAGACGGAGGAGGCTCTCCATCGGGAGGGCCTCTTTCTTTTACCGCACGGCGGCAGGGGGGGCCGAGCGCCGCCCAAAAGAGCAGAACTGCCAGCAGAACCCATGTTGAAACGACTGCCACCAGCCCGGCCCGGCTCACCGGCTGCCCGGTGTGTTTCATTGCTGCGGCGCGCAGATCCGCAAGGACATCGACCGGGATGAGCTTCAGCACGACGATGATGCCGAGGGGAACGATGATCAGGTCGTCGAGATAGCCGAGGACCGGGATGAAATCGGGTATCAGGTCGATCGGCGACAATGCATAGGCCGCGACTGCGCCTGCCGCCAGCTTCGCGTACCAGGGCACGCGGCGGTCACGCGCCGCGAGCCACAGGACGACGACGTCTCGCTTGATGCCCCTTGCCCATCGGCGTACCCGTTCCAGCCACGTCATGTCTGAATTCCCCGAAATCCCTCCGGTGCCCGCATTCCTCCTGTGCCCGAATCCCTCCTATGCTTGCCACAGGAGGGTGGAAGAGTGCCCGCCGGGGATCACGCCACGGCGTCGAGTCCGAGCGCAAGCAGCCGGTCGAGCTGCTCGATCTCGGCCGCGCTCAGCGTGATGCCCTCGGCCTCAGACTTCGCTCGGGCGGCAAAGCGGCGCTGCGAAGGCAGGCGGGCGCCCTGGCCGACGATCGCTTCGAACAGCAGCTCGGCCCGGGCGAAGGGGTCGCCTGGACGGCCGGCGGCGAAAGCCTCCGGGGAGAAGGCGACGATGAGTTCGCCATGGAAGGGTGCGAGCGTCGTGGTGCCGAGATAGTCGAGCACTTCGGGGCTGGTCAGGTCGCCGATCATGATGCCCGCCAGCAGTTCGATCATCGTGCCGATGGCCGAGCCCTTGTGTCCGCCGAAGGGCAGCATGGCGCCCGCGAGCGCAGCCTCCGGGTCGGTCGTCGGATTGCCTTGCGCATCGATGGCCCAGCCTTCGGGCAGCGCTTTACCCGCCCTGCGGTGCAACTCGATCTCGCCCCGGGCCGCGACCGATGTCGCGAAGTCGAAGACGTAGGGCGGCTTGCCCGCGCGCGGCCAGCCGAAGGCGAAGGGGTTGGTGCCGAGCAACGGCTTGTTGCCGCCGGTCGGCGCGACCGTGGCATAGCTCGGGCACATGACGAGCCCGGCAAGCCCTTCTCCCGTGAGCGCCTCCGCTTCCGGCCACAGCGCCGAAAAATGCGTGCAGTCGTTGATGGCGAGTGCGGCGATGCCGTGCTTGCGGGCACGCTCGGCAAGCACCGGCAGACCGAGTTCGAAGGCGGGATTGGCGAAACCGCCCCTGGCATTCACCTTGACGATCGCCGAGGCTTCCTGCGCGACGATTTCCGGTTCGGCATCCGGCTTGACCTTGTCGGCCTTGACCGTGCGCAGCGCGCCCTCGATCCGGTAGATGCCGTGCGACTTGCAGGCATCGCGTTCGCCGGCGACGATCACCCGGGCGAGAGCGCCCGCCTGGACCACGTTAAGGCCGCCCTTGCGGAAGATCGCCTCGACGCGCTCCTGAAGCGCGGTGGTCGTCAGGGTGGTTGTCTCGCTCATGTCGTCTCTCTCATGCTAGGCCTGATTCAGGGGCAGGCGGTTGATGTTCTGCATACATAGAGTATACAAACCCCCGGCAAGTGCAATTCGTCTGTTCGCCGGAAGGTAACGGTTCCGCAACGGGCGAGGAGAGTGTATGCGAATTTCCGCCGGCAATCCCGTTTCGTTGCGGGAATCGACGCGTTTTATGATCTTGTGCCGAATCGACCAGGGTCATTGTGATCCAGAGAAAGGAAAGTCAGATGATTTTCACCCCCAAAGGAAAACACCTCGTCGCGGGCGAATGGCTCGATGGGGCAGGCACCTTCGCCTCGGCTCCGGCGCATGGCCCGGCGCATGATTTTGCCGTCGGCACCGTAGAGCTGGTGAACCGGGCCTGCGAGGCGGCCGAGGAAGCCTTCTGGACCTATGGCTATTCCTCGCGCAAGGAGCGCGCCGCCTTCCTGCGCGCCATCGCCGACGAGATCGAGGCCCGGGCGGAGGCGATTACCGAGATCGGCAGCCAGGAAACCGGCCTGCCCGAGGCGCGGCTCAACGGCGAACGCGGCCGCACGACCGGCCAACTCAGGCTCTTTGCCGATCATATCGAAAAGGGTGATTATCTCGACCGGCGCGTCGATGCGGCGCTGCCCGATCGTCAGCCGGCGCCCCGTCAGGAGATACGACTGGTCCAGCGCCCCGTCGGTCCGGTCGCCGTCTTCGGCGCCTCGAATTTCCCGCTCGCCTTTTCGACCGCCGGCGGCGATACGGCCGCGGCGCTCGCGGCGGGCTGCCCCGTAGTGGTAAAGGGCCATTCGGCGCATCCCGGCACCGGCGAGATCGTCGCCGAGGCCGTCGACGCAGCGATCCGCAAGACGGGTGTTCATCCCGGCGTATTCTCGCTGATCCAGGGCGGTAGCCGCGACGTTGGTCATGCGCTGGTGCAGCATCCCAACATCAAAGCCGTCGGCTTCACCGGTTCGCTTGCCGGCGGACGTGCCCTGTTCGATCTTTGCGCAGCACGCCCCGAACCGATCCCGTTCTTCGGCGAGCTCGGCTCGGTCAACCCGATGTTCCTGCTGCCGGAAGCGTTGAAGGCACGGGCGGAAACGCTGGGGCAGGGATGGGCCGGTTCGCTCACCATGGGCGCCGGGCAGTTCTGCACCAATCCCGGCATCGCCGTCGTCACCGAAGGTGCGGATGCCGACCGCTTCACCACCGCCGCCGTCGAGGCGCTTGCCAAGGTGGCACCGCAAACCATGCTGACGGACGGTATCGCCAAGGCCTATCGCGACGGTCAGGCGCGCTTTGCGACGCGCAACGCCGTGAAACCGCTGCTTGCGACCGAATCATCCGGCCGTGACGCATCGCCCAATCTCTTCGAAACGACGGGCGCGCAATTCCTGGCCGACCATGCGCTCGGCGAAGAGGTATTCGGCCCGCTTGGTCTCGTGGTTCGGGTGGGATCGGCGGCCGAAATGGAAGAGCTCGCGCGCGGCTTCCAGGGCCAGCTGACCGCAACCATCCATATGGATGCGGGCGACCTGGAGACGGCGCGCCGTCTGCGTCCGGTGCTCGAGCGCAAGGCGGGCCGGGTGCTGGTCAACGGCTTCCCGACCGGGGTTGAAGTCGTCGATTCGATGGTGCATGGCGGCCCCTATCCGGCCTCGACCAATTTCGGCGCAACCAGCGTCGGGACCATGTCGATTCGACGTTTCCTGCGTCCCGTGGCTTACCAGAACATGCCGGAAGACCTGCTGCCCGAGGACTTCCTCGGCTGATCCAGCCCGTCGACCGCGCAATGAAAGGGGCTTTTCCACAAGGGAAAGCCCCTTTTCATTGCGAAAAGGCGTCCTGTTATATACTTTTTGTATACTAATTGTATTTTTAAATTGATTTGTGCTCTCCGACGCGGAATAGTGCGCGCGCCGTCACACCGATCGGCCAACTCAAGGGAGAGAACAAGAATGAAGACCTCGGTCCTCGCCTTCGGCCTCGTTGCCGCCACCGCTCTGACGAGCCCCGCCCATGCCGACAAGCTGGACGACATCATCGCTTCGGGAACGCTGCGCTGCGCCGTGGTGCTCGACTTCCCGCCGATGGGCTCGCGCGACGAGAACAACGAACCGATCGGCTTCGACGTGGATTACTGCAACGATCTGGCCAAGGCGCTCGGCGTCACCGCCGAGATCGTGGAGACGCCGTTTCCCGAGCGCATCCCGGCGCTGATGTCCGGCCGTGTCGATGTGGGTGTCGCCTCCACCTCCGATACGCTCGAGCGCGCCAAGACCGTCGGGATGACGGTGCCCTACTTTGCCTTCGAAATGGCGGTAACCGCCAACGAGAAGTCCGGCATCAAGTCCTTCGAAGACATGAAGGGCAAGGTGGTCGGCGCCACCGCCGGCACCTATGAGGCAATCGCACTCGAAAACCAGGTCAAGGCCTGGGGCGAGGGCGAGTTCCGCCCCTACCAGACGCAGGCCGACGTGTTCCTGGCGCTGAGCCAGGGCCAGCTCGACGCCACCGTCTCTACCTCGACGGTCGCGCAGTCCAACGTCAAGGGCGGCAAGTTCCCCGGCATCTCCGTGGTCGACAAGGCGCCCTTCGACATCGACTACGTGGCCCTCTTCACCAACCGCGAGGAATACGGCTTCCTCAACTACCTCAACCTGTTCGTCAATCAGCAGGTCCGCACCGGCCGCTATGCCGAACTCTACGAGAAGTGGGTCGGAGGCGAGGCTCCGTCCCTGTCGGTGAACGGCGTTTACCGCTGATCCGAGGATCGTCTGACGGTGCGGGGCAACCCGCGCCGTCGCTGCATTCCGAGGGGTGAGACGGGAATGTTCAACTACACCTTCCACTGGAATCAGGCGCTGAGGGCGCTGCCGCAGATGCTGGATGGCGCGGTGGTCACGCTGCAGGTCGCGGTGCTGTCGATGGTCATCGGCGTCGCCTGCGCGATCGCGCTCACCGTGTTCCGTCTGTCCGGCAGCCGTATCCTTGGCGGCATCGCCACGACCTGGGTCGAGGTCGCGCGAAACACGCCGGCGCTGTTCCAGATCTACATGGCCCATTTCGGCCTCGGCAATTTCGGGATCCACCTGAGCCCCTATACGGCGCTTCTGGTCGGGATCGCCTTCAACAATGCGGGCTATCTTGCCGAGAACTTCCGCGGCGCGCTCAAGGCCATTCCGGATACGCAGGCCCGGGCGGGCCGGTCGCTCGGCATGACCTCGCTGCAGGCGTTCCGGCTGATCGTTCTGCCGCAGATGCTGCGCGTGGCCTTCCTGCCCGCGACCAACCAGATGGTCTGGGCCATCCTGATGACGTCGCTGGGCGTCACCGTCGGCATGAACACCGACCTGGCCGGCATCACGCAGGAGCTGAATGCCCGCTCCTTCCGCACATTCGAATTCTTCGCGCTCGCTGCGGTGATCTACTACCTGATTGCCAAGGCGGTCACGCTTGCAGCCCGGGCCTTCGCCTGGCGCATGTTCCGCTACTGAGAGGGGTGAGAGATGTTTGATACTGCCCTCACCTGGAACGATCTCGCCTTTCTTGCGCAAGGCGCCGGAATGACGCTGGCGGTCACCGCCGTCGCCGTCACCGCCGGCACCGTTCTCGGCATCCTCTTCGGAGTGATCCGGTTCCAGATCGGACCCTATTGGTCGGCACCGCTCACCTTGCTGCTCGACGTGTTCCGCTCGGTACCGCTCCTGATCCAGCTCGTGCTCGGCAACGCCTTCCAGTCGATCGCCAAGCTCGGATGGGGCGCCTTCACCACCTCCGGTGTGGTGCTTTCGCTCTACACGGCGGCGTTCTGCGCGGAGATCGTGCGCGGCGGAATTTCGTCGGTACCGGTGACGACCCGTCGTGCGGCGCGCTCCCTCGGCATGACCTGGTGGCAGGACATGCGCTACATCGTGGCGCCGCTTGCCACCCGGGTCTCGCTTCCGTCGTGGATAGGCCTGACGCTCGGCGTGATGAAGGACTCCGCACTGGTGCTCTGGCTCGGCCTGGTCGAGCTCTTGCGTGCCTCGCAGATACTGGTCACGCGTCTGCAGGAGCCGCTCTTCATTCTGCTGATCTGCGGCGCCATCTACTTCCTCCTCAGCTTCCCCGTCGCCCGGCTTGGCGGGTATCTCGAAAAACGGTGGTCCCCCAATGATTGAGATCGAAAACGTCCGCAAATCCTTCAGCTCTCTGGAGGTTCTCAAGGGCATCGACCTGACCGTCGAAAAGGGCGAGGTGGTCACCATCATCGGCGGCTCCGGCTCCGGCAAGTCGACGCTGCTCACCTGCATCAACGGGCTCGAGCCGATCGACTCCGGCCGGATCGTGATCGACGGGACCGATGTCCATGCCAAGGGCACCGATCTCAACAGGCTGCGCCGCAAGGTGGGGATCGTGTTCCAGCAATGGAATGCCTTCCCGCATCTGACCGTGCTGGAAAACGTCATGCTCGCCCCGCGCAAGGTGCTCGGCCTCTCGAAGGACAAGGCCGAGGAGATTGCGGTGAAGCAGTTGACCCACGTCGGTCTCGGCGAGAAGCTCAAGGTCTATCCGAACCGTATGTCGGGCGGCCAGCAGCAGCGCATGGCGATCGCCCGGGCGCTTGCCATGTCGCCGGAATATATGCTGTTCGACGAGGTGACTTCGGCGCTCGATCCGATGCTGGTCGGCGAGGTGCTCGACACGCTGAAGATGCTGGCGGAAGAGGGAATGACGATGATCTGCGTTACCCACGAAATGACCTTTGCCCGCGACGTGTCGGATCGCGTGGCATTCTTCCATCAGGGGATCATGGCGGAGATCGGTTCGCCCGATCAGATTTTCGCCTCGCCGCAGAACCCCGAGACGCAGAAGTTCCTGGCGAGCGTACGATAAATGGCCGAACCGGACGTCATCGTGATCGGCGCGGGGGTCGTCGGCCTATCGGCTGCGATTGCCGCCGTGGCCAGCGGCCTGTCTGTCACCGTTCTGGACCGCGAGGGGCCGGCGGCCGGCGCTTCCGCCGGCAATGCCGGGGCATTCGCCTTCACCGATATCCTTCCGCTTGCCTCGCCCGGCATCCTGAAAAAGGCGCCGAAATGGCTCCTGGATCCGCTCGGACCGCTTACCGTGCCGCCCGCCTATGCGCTGAAGATCGCGCCATGGATGTTCCGCTTCTGGCGCGCTTGTCAGCCGGCCCGCGTGGCGCATTCGACCGCGGCCCAGACCGCGCTGATGGACCTGTCGAAAGCGGAGCTCGAGCCGTTCCTCGGAGCAACCGGCACGGCGCCCATGCTGCGCAAGGAAGGCAACCTCCAGGTCTATGAGGGAGAGGCGGAATTCAAGGCGTCGCTTGCCGGCTGGAAGGCGCGCGCGGATCACGGGATCGAGTTCCGCCATCTCGATGCCGCAGGCATTGCCGAGATCCAGCCGGGCCTGGCGGCGCGCTTCACCCACGCCACCTTCACGCCCGGCTGGTACTCGATCGCCGATCCGAAGCTCTATACGCTTGCCCTTGCCGACCATTTCCGCACGATCGGCGGGGTGATCGAGCGCGCGGAGGTCATTGCGCTGAAGCCCGTCGACGGGGCGGTTGAAGTCCTGAGCGCCGACGGCAGGGCCCGGCGGGCGGCACAGGTGGTTCTCTCGGCAGGCGCTTTCTCGCACCGGGTTGCGCGCACGCTCGGCGAAAGCATTCCGCTCGAAACCGAGCGCGGCTACAATACGACGCTTCCCGCCGACGCGTTCGATCTGCGCACGCAGATCACCTTCGGCGGCCATGGCTTCGTCGTGACACGGCTGTCGACCGGTATCCGGGTCGGCGGCGCGGTCGAACTCGGCGGGCTCGATCTGCCGCCGAACTTCCGCCGCTCGGAAGCGATGCTGAAGAAGGCGCAGGCCTTCCTGCCCGGCTTGAAACCGGAAGGCGGGGTGCGGTGGATGGGCTTCCGGCCGTCGCTGCCCGACAGCCTGCCGGCCATCGGCCGCGCCCGCGCGACGCCGCGGGTGATCTTCGCCTTCGGTCACGGCCATCTCGGGCTCACCCAATCGGCGGGGACGGCCAGGATCGTCGCCGATCTCTTGACGGGCCGGACTCCGGCCATCGACATTGCACCCTTTTCGCCGCAAAGATTCTGACAGAGGTTTCGACCATGGCCACCCACACCTTCTCCTGCATCGACGGCCACACCTGCGGAAATCCCGTCCGCCTCGTTTCGGGCGGGGGCCCGCGTCTCGAAGGCGCGAACATGCTGGAAAAGCGCGCGCATTTCCTGAGGGAGTTCGACTGGATCCGAACGGGCCTCATGTTCGAGCCGCGCGGCCACGACATGATGTCGGGTTCGATCCTCTACCCGCCGACCCGGCCCGACTGCGACGTGGCGGTGCTCTTCATCGAGACCTCCGGCTGTCTGCCGATGTGCGGTCACGGCACCATCGGCACCATCACCATGGGCATCGAGAACGGCCTGATCACCCCGCGCGAGCCCGGAAAGCTGTCGATTGATGCCCCCGCGGGCAAGGTCGACATCACCTACCGCCAGGAGGGCCGCTTCGTCGAGGAGGTGCGCCTTACCAACGTGCCGAGCTTCCTTTATGCGGAAGGCCTCACGGCGGAGGTCGAGGGGCTGGGCGAGATCGTGGTCGACGTCGCCTATGGCGGCAATTTCTACGCCATCGTCGAGCCGCAGAAGAACTTCCGCGACATGGCCGACCATACGGCGGGAGAACTGGTCGGCTGGAGCCCCAAGCTCAGGGCCGCACTGAATGCCAAATATGAGTTCGTCCATCCCGAACACCCGGAGATCCGGGGCTTGAGCCACATCCAGTGGACGGGCAGGCCGACGCAGCCGGAGGCCCATGCCCGCAACGCGGTGTTCTACGGCGAGAAGGCCATCGACCGCTCGCCCTGCGGCACCGGCACGTCGGCCCGGATCGCGCAGCTTGCCGCCAAGGGCAAGCTGAATGTCGGCGACGAATTCGTCCACGAGTCGATCATCGGGTCGCTTTTCAAGGGTCGCGTCGAAGCGGCCGCGAAGGTCGCCGACCGCGATGCGATCATCCCGTCGATCGCCGGCTGGGCGCGGATGACCGGCATCAACACCATCTTCATCGATGACCGCGATCCCTTCGCCCACGGCTTCGTCGTAAAATGAGCGGCCTCGAACCCGCCCGCAGCATCCTTCAGGGGTGGGCCGAAGGCCCGGTCATCGCGACCGGGGAGGCGCTGAGTTTCTGGGGCGGGGTCGATCCCGCGACGGGCTGCGTGATCGACGTGCACCACCCGCTGCATGGCGTCCCGCTCACCGGCTGCATCCTGATGATGCCGTCGAGCCGCGGCTCCTGTACGGGCTCGGGTGTGCTGCTCGACCTCGTGCTGACCGGTCGGGGCCCGGCTGCACTCATATTTTCCGAACCGGAAGATGTTCTGACCCTCGGCGCGCTGATCGCTTCCGAGATGTTCGCCAGCCCGCTGCCGGTGCTGCGTCTTGCGCCGGAAGCCTTTGCGGCGCTCGCTCGTGCGAAGACGGCGCGGATCGGTGACAGGACGATTGAAGCCGAGGGGCTGACGATCCCCGTCGTTCCGCCGGCGACGGCCGCGCTCGACCTGACCGATGGCGACCGTGCCATGCTCGACGGAGAGGAAGGCGTCGCGGTTGCGCAGGCCATGCGCATCATTACGGCCATGGCGGCGCAGCAGGGGGCACAGGGCCTCGTGGATGTGACGCAGGGGCATATCGACGGCTGCATCTATGCCAGCCCCGCGAACCTGACCTTTGCCGAGAAGATGGCGGAGATGGGCGCGAAGGTGCGGATCCCGGCGACGATGAACGCCATCTCCGTGGACCATGCCAACTGGCAGAGGCAAGGCGTGCCGCCGTCCTTCGGCGACCCTGCGGCGCGGCTCGCCGACGCCTATGTCCGCATGGGCTGCCGTCCGACCTTCACCTGTTCGCCCTATCTGCTCGACAGCGCGCCTGGGACGGGCGAAGCCGTCGCCTGGGCGGAGTCCAATGCCGTAATCTTCGCCAACAGCGTGCTCGGTGCGCGGACGGCGAAGCACCCGGATTTCCTCGACCTTTGCATCGCGCTTACCGGACGGGCGCCGCTCTCCGGCGTCTATCTCGACGAACACCGCAAGGCACGGCGGATCATAGACGTCGAACTGCCCGCGGGCGCCGACGACGCTTTCTGGCCGCTGATCGGCTATCTCGCCGGGCGGGCGGCGCCAGATCGCATTCCGCTCATCCGCGGGCTTGCTCCGGCGGAGCCTTCGCGCGACGACTTGAAGGCGCTTTGTGCCGCCTTCGGCACCACCTCGGCCGCGCCGATGCTGCATGTGGAGGGCGTGACGCCGGAGGCCGGCGGTGCTGCGGCTGAGGACGCGGATCATGCGACCATCACCCGCGATGAAATGACGGCCGCGTGGTCCGCCCTGAACGAGGGTCCGGATGAAATCGAACTCGTGGCGATCGGCAGCCCGCACGCGTCCCTTGCCGAGTGCCGGGCGCTGGCCGAGGCGCTCGACGGCCGCAAGCGGCATCCGGACGTGGCGGTGATCGTCACGGCCGGCCATGAGGTCATTGCGGCGGCGCGCCGCGAGGGAATTCTCGCGCGGCTTCAGGAGAGCGGCGTACAGGTGCTGCCGGACCTCTGTTGGTGCTCAATCTCCGAGCCCGTGTTCCCGACGCGTACCCGGGCGGTCATGACCAACTCCGGCAAATACGCCCATTACGGTCCCGGTCTTTCCGGGCGCGCAGTGCGCTTCGGCAGCCTTGCCGATTGCGTCGCCGCGGCCTTGACGGGGCGCGTCCCGGCCCGGATGCCGGACTGGCTTCCCTGAAGCGCGGCGGACGTTCGTAACCGCGCTGGCTTTTAAAACGAGGAGTTCTCGATGCGCAGCACCAAGACCATTCATGTCATTTCCGCCCATGCCGAGGGTGAAGTGGGCGACGTGATCGTCGGCGGGGTCGCGCCTCCGCCGGGCGACACGATCTGGGAACAGAGCCGCTGGATCGCCCGCGATCAGACCCTGCGCAACTTCGTCCTGAACGAGCCGCGCGGCGGCGTCTTCCGCCATGTCAATCTCCTGGTGCCGCCGAAGCATCCGGACGCGGATGCCGCTTTCGTCATCATGGAGCCGGAAGATACGCCGCCCATGTCGGGCTCCAACTCGATCTGCGTCTCCACCGTGCTGCTCGACAGCGGCATCCTGCCGATGAAGGAGCCGGTGACGGAGATCACGCTCGAGGCGCCCGGCGGTCTCGTTCGCGTGCGCGCGGAGTGCCGTGACGGCAAGGCCGAACGCATCTTCGTCGAGAACCTGCCGAGCTTTGCCGAGCGGCTGGACGCGAAGCTGGAGGTCGAGGGGCTCGGGACCCTCACAGTCGACACCGCCTATGGCGGCGACAGCTTCGTAATCGTGGATGCTGCCGCAATGGGCTTCGCCCTGAAGCCGGACGAGGCGCACGACATCGCCCGGCTCGGCGTCAGGATCACCAATGCGGCAAATGCCCAGTTCGGTTTCCATCATCCGGAAAACCCCGACTGGCGGCATTTCTCCTTCTGCCTCTTTGCCGGCCCCGTGGAACGCACGGCGGAAGGCCTGCGGGCGGGCGCTGCGGTTGCGATCCAGCCGGGCAAGGTCGACCGCTCTCCGACCGGCACGGCGCTCTCGGCACGCATGGCCGTGCTGCATGCCCGAGGCCAGATGGGGCTCTCGGACCGGCTGACGGCCGTTTCGCTGATCGGCTCCACCTTCTCCGGCCGCATCCTTGGCACCACCGAAGTCGGCGGCCGGCCGGCCGTGCTGCCGGAAATCTCGGGCCGCGCCTGGATTACCGGCACCCATCAGCACATGCTCGACCCGTCGGACCCGTGGCCCGAGGGCTACCGGCTGACCGACACCTGGGGTGCGCGCTGAGCGGATTGGCGCGCGGGTGGAAATCGGCAGCGTTTTGCGTCATTGGAACGAAGATGAACGCATCGCGACAGGAAGGAGAATCGGATGAAAGCACGCATCAAATGGGTCGAAGGCAGGACCTTCGTCGGAGAATCCGGAAGCGGCCACAAGGTCGTGCTCGGCACGGCCGCCGGCCCGGATAGCCCGACACCGGGGCCGAGCCCCATGGAAATGGTGCTTATCGGCACCGGCGGCTGCTCGGCTTTCGATGTCGTCCACATCCTCGAGAAGGGCCGCGAGGCCGTCGAAGATTGCGTGGTCGAGATGGATGCCGATCGGGCGGATCAGGACCCGCGCGTATTCACCCGCATCCACATGCATTTCATCGTCATAGGCCGTGGTCTGGCCGCCAAGAAGGTCGAGCGCGCGGTGGCCCTCTCCATCGAAAAATATTGCTCCGCATCCGCGATGCTCGCAAAGACGGCGACCATCACGCATGATTTCGAGGTCGTCGACACGTCGAACACGGTGGCCTGATCGGGCGCCTCCGCCCCTCATCCGCCGGGAGACGGAACAAGCGGGCCGCTCCTCGCATCCTCTTCGGTCTTGAACCTTGCCGCGAGTCCCTTCGCCCCGCCTGCGGGGAGAGGGGGCTTCGGGAATTCCGCTGAGCGCCACACGGTTCAACCGCATCCAGCGCAATGCAGCCTGAAAATTTTCCACCCCCATGTCGGCGCCTTTGGGCGCCGTTCGTCCTATCGTATGCGCGGCACAGCCGCGAACGGGAGAATGCCCTTGATTTGATCGGCAATCCGGGCGTGGACTGACAATGAATGCCGCGCCGGATTGCCCTGAGCGGAGACACGAGAATGATCGATGCGCATTATCGATGGGTGATCGTTGCTGCCGGCGGCCTGCTCGGCTGCATTGCAATCGGTGCCATGTTTTCATTGCCGGTTTTCCTTGTGCCCATCTCGCGGGATACCGGATGGTCCGTGACCGGCATATCGAGTGCCATGACGGTGGGTTTCATCGCGATGGCCCTGGCAAGTATGGTCTGGGGGAGCGCTTCGGACCGCTGGGGCCCGCGCCCGGTCGTGCTGGTCGGTTCCGCGCTCCTTGCGGCGAGCCTTGCGCTTTCCAGCCTTGCGCCAACGCTGATCGCATTCCAACTCCTCTTCGGGGTGATCGTCGGAGGTGCCTGCGCGGCGATATTCGCGCCGATGATGGCTTGCGTGACAGGCTGGTTCGATACGCATCGCAGCCTTGCCGTATCTCTTGTATCGGCCGGCATGGGAATGGCGCCCATGACCATGTCGCCGTTGGCCGGGTGGCTGGTTACGATCTACGACTGGCGGACATCGCTGCAGATCATAGCCGCCCTTGCCGCCGTCACGATGATTCCGGCTGCGTTGCTCCTGCGCCGCCCGCCTGTCCTCGAAGGTCCGGATGCCGTCTCTGCAAGTGAGGGGCAGCCGGACATGTCCCTTGGACAGGCGCTGAGGTCGCCGCAATTCGTCATATTGCTGCTGACGAACTTCTTTTGCTGCGCCACTCATTCCGGGCCGATATTTCACACCGTGAGCTACGCCGTGAGCTGCGGAATCCCGATGATGGCCGCTGTTTCCATCTACAGCCTCGAGGGTCTGGCGGGAATGGGCGGCCGTGTCGCCTTCGGCATCCTCGGAGACCGCTACGGCGCCAAGCGCATTCTGGTATCGGGACTGCTGCTGCAGGCCTTCGGTGCGCTCGCCTATTTCTTCGTGCGCGACCTCGGCGCCTTCTACGCGGTGGCTGCCGTGTTCGGCTTCATCTATGCGGGCGTCATGCCGCTTTACGCCGTGATCGCCCGCGAGAATTTCCCGTTGCGCATGATGGGCACCGTCATCGGCGGCACGGCAATGGCCGGCAGTCTCGGCATGGCGATCGGCCCGGTTGCCGGGGGGCTGATCTACGACGTTTTTGCCAGCTACGGCTGGCTCTATATCGGCGCCTGGGGTCTCGGCATCGGTGCTTTCCTGATCGCACTGACCTTCAAGCCCTTCCCCAGGGAACGGCCGGAACTGGCTGCCGCCTGAGGCGATCGCGAGGAAAATCGTGCCACGGTTTTCCTCGTCGCCCTGTCGGAATGAGCCGATCGGCTTCAGGCCTCACTGCGTACCGGAACGGTCAAGCTGCAGCGAAAGCTGCACGCCGCGCTTGAGGGGCGGGAGCGGTATACCGACCTGAATCCGTCCGAAGGTTTTTCTGCGCCACTCCTGTTCGCGTTCCCGCCGGCGTCTTGCCTGGGCGACGGCGGCCATAGCGCGCTCGATCACTTCCTCTGCATGGGTCATGAGGGACTCTCCAGAATGTTCATGTTATGTTCTCATCGCCAATTCTGAAAGTCAAGCCTCACCGGGGAAGCACGTCGGTCCGAGGCGGTTCCTTTTCGTCGGGCGGATTCTGCGTGTCGTCCTCGGGCCCCTTATCGGGCTGGGGCTCGTTCGGCGGCGGATCGGGAATGCCGAGTGGCGGAACCGGGTTCGGCGGAATTATTCCCGGCCCGGGGCCGGGACCGACAGGATCGGGCGTCATTGAAGGTCTCCCACTCATCGAGGTGCCGGCGCGTCGGCGATCGGCGGTGTGTAGACGACCGTTCCGGTTTCACCTTCCAGCATGGCGCCGCCGATCGCCAGATAGGCGAAGATGGCGCATATCGCGAGCAGTATGAGACCTATCGGAAATGCCGCTGTGGCGCGCCTTTCGGGCATGTTGCGATCTTCATGGGTCAACATGGTGCACTCCCATACGGCTGCCTGCTTCCGTAAATCCGGCGATCAGGATCAAAGCAAGCAGCACTCCAAGTGTTACAGGCGCCCTTGCGCGCCGGATAAGGCGCGAGGCGCTGTCATCATGGGAGAACGAAACCGGCGTTCACCGGTTCCAAAAGGCCGGCGACGGAAAAATGGGGGCGCGTCAGCCTTTCGGCATACCCGCAGAACCGATGCGGGTAAGCATCTGTGCGAGCGCCGGCCCCTGGAGCAACGGGACCGACAGCGGCAGAAGCGCAGCCGCAACCGTGCGGACGAGGTCGGCGTTGGAGCCGGCGGCGGTTCCTTCCGGAAGCCAGAGATTGTTTTCGAAGCCGACGCGGACATGGCCGCCGAGGAGCGCTGCGGCTGTGACGCAGGCCGCTTCGTGGCGTCCGAAGGCACAGACGCTCCAATGGGTGTAGGCGGGCATGTCCGGCGCCAGAAAGGACAGCAGATCACCGGGGACGGACCTTTGCCCCGGCGTATAACGACCGAGTACGTAAAGCACGGGAATATCGTCGCGGGAAAGCAGACCTCGTCGCCGCATGCCGTCCAATCGCACCGCCTCCTCCGGATCGTAGAGGATGATCTGCGGCGAAACCTTCTCCCGGGCGGCCCACGACAGAAGATCCGCAAAGGCAGCCTCGTGCGTTTCGTCCGGGACCAGTTCTCTGAGCGCCAGAGACACGGCCTCGGGCCGGACCGCCTTGACGACTGCGATCTGCTCGGCCGGCGAGTAGATGCCCAGCGCCTCGCTGGTGATCTGAATCACCATGCGATCGCCCACGGCAGCCCTGATCGCTGCGATCGCGGCGCGGTAGGCGTCGGCATCGAGAAGATGGCTTCCGTCCTCCTTGCGCACGTGAACGTGGATCATCGCCGCGCCGGCATCGAGGCAGTCGCGTGCGGTAAGCGCGAGTTCTTCCGGGGCCAGGGGTATGGCGGGATGGTCGGCCTTCGTCCGGCGCCCGCCATTCGGCGCGACCGCGATCGAAATCCCCTGCAAAGCATCGCCAGCGTTCATGTGGGCACCATCGAGCTATGATTTTCGGAAATCATAAAATTGCACATTGAAACATTCGTTGCAATGGTCGCGGGATCGTTGTTAAATGAAGCATGGACAAGGGGCCGCTCAGCGACGCGATCATCACTGCATTCGACGGGCTTTCGTCGCAATTGCGGACGGCGGCCCGCTATATCGTCGACCATCCCCGCGACGTCGCTCTTCTCTCCATGCGCGAGCAGGCGCGCCAGGCGGGGGTGCAGCCCGCGACGATGACCCGCCTTGCCAAGCAGCTCGGTTTCGATGGTTACGATGCCATCCGCGAACGCTACGCCGAGGCGCTGCGGGAGGGTGATGCAGGATTTGCCGGAAAGGCCGGCGAGCAGGCCCGAAGCCAGAAGCTCAGGGGCGACCATGCGCTCGCAGCCGATATGCTGAGCGCCATCGGCACGCAGATTTCGCGGCTGGCAGAACCGGCGGTGCTCGATCGCATCGTTGCAGCGGCAACGCGGATTGCCGATGCCCGGCGGGTCTATTGCCTCGGGCTGCGCTCGAGCCACGCGGTCGCCTGGCAGTTCCACTATATCCTCTCGCTGGTCGGCGAAAAATCCGTGATGCTGGAGGGCATCGGCGGCACCGGCGCGGATGCCGTCGCCCGTGCCACGAGTGCAGACGTGCTGCTCGTGGCCAGCGTTCTTCCCTATACACGGGCGACGATCGAACTTGCCGAATATGCTCGGAACAACGGCGTACCGGTCGTCGCGGTGACCGACAGCGAAGTGGCGCCGCTTGCGCAGATCGCCGAGACGATCATCGTGGTGCCGACCGAAAGTCCTTCCTTCCTGCACGCCATGTCGCCGGCCTTCGCCGTCGCCGAAGTGCTCGGCGCGCTCATCGCAGGCCGGGGCGGCGAAGCCACGCTCGCGGCTCTGAAACGCTTCGACGGACAGCTCGCGGCGCTGAACACCCATCTCCAATCCCGCAACTCCAAGAGAACGCCATGACCCATCTTCTCCACCGCGCCATCCATGCGAAACTGCCGGTCGCCGTCCGCGGCGAAGGCATCCGGCTCTTCGATGCCGAGGGCAAGGCCTATATCGACGCCTCCGGGGGGGCCGCCGTCTCCTGCCTCGGTCACGCTCATCCCGATGTGCTCGCCGCCCTCCATGCGCAGCTCGACCGTATGGCCTATGCCCATACCGGCTTCTTCACCACCGAGGCCGCGGAACGGCTTGCCGACCGGCTTGTTGCCGATGCACCTGACGGGCTCGATCACGTCTACCTGGTGAGCGGCGGATCGGAAGCCGTCGAGGCGGCGCTGAAGATGGCTCGGCAATACTTCGTGGAGAAGGGCGAGCCGCAACGCCGCCACATCATCGCCCGGCGTCAAAGCTATCACGGCAATACGCTTGGCGCATTGGCGGCCGGGGGCAACGAGTGGCGGCGCGCTCAATTCCGGCCGCTGCTCGTCGAAACCCACCACATCGATCCATGCTTCGCCTATCGCCTGCAGCAAGCCGGCGAGAGCGATACGGACTATGCCGCGCGTGCCGCGGCCCAACTCGAGGCCAAGATCCTCGACCTGGGCTCCGATCAGGTGATCGCCTTCGTCGCCGAGACGGTGGTGGGCGCCACGGCCGGTGCGGTGCCGCCCGTCGCGGACTATTTGAAGCGCGTTCGGGCGATCTGCGACAAATACGGAGTGTTGCTGATCCTCGACGAAGTGATGTGCGGCATGGGCCGGACCGGGACTCTGCATGCCTGCGAACAGGACGGCGTCATCCCGGATCTCATGACCATCGCCAAGGGGCTCGGCGGCGGCTATCAGCCGGTCGGCGCGGTTCTGCTGTCCTCCGCAATCTTCCGGGCATTTGCCGAGGGGTCGGGCTTCTTCCAGCACGGCCATACCTATATGGGCCATCCGATGGCCGCGGCGGCCGGCCTTGCCGTGCAGGACGTCATCCGCCGCGACGGGCTGCTCGAGAACGTCGTATCGATGGGCGACTATCTCGAAAGATGCCTGGTCGAGCGGCTCGGCAATCACCATCACGTCGGCGACATTCGCGGCCGCGGCCTCTTCCGTGCCGTCGAGCTTGTCGCAGACAGGACGACGAAGTCCCCTTTCGATCCCGGCCTGAAGCTCAATGCCCGGATCAAGAAGGAAGCCATGGCACGGGGTCTGATGGTCTATCCGATGGGCGGCACGATCGACGGGCAACGCGGCGATCATGTCCTCCTGGCGCCCCCCTTCATCCTTGGACGGGAGGACGTCGATCAGATCGTGGAGCGCCTGGGCGATGCCGTGGATGCGGCCATTGCCTCGCTCACTGATGCTGCCGGTTAGGGCAAGCGGACCAAAGCTATAATGCGCCCTCTGGTCGGCAGGCCAGAGGGGCACTGCTTTCGCAGACCTCGCAACAGGCCACTGTTCGCTGCATTTTTTCAGCGTGACGCTAAACAGATCCGGATGGTGCAAATTTTCATGGCGACAAAGCATAAAAAGCATTCTATATTTGCACACTGGCGCCGGCGGCAAAACGCTGATGCCCGAATGCAAAACAGGGGAACGCCACCATGAGAAACAGACTTCGCCATTTCTTCGCGGGCTTTTTCGCCGCGGCACTCTCGCTCTCCGGCCCGGCAGCTGCCGAAGACCTGGTCGTAGCCACCGACACGGCCTTCGTGCCTTTCGAGTTCAAGCAGGGCGACAAATATGTCGGTTTCGACATCGATCTCTGGACGCGATCGCGAGCGAGATCGGGGTTACCTACACGCTGCAGCCGATGGATTTCAACGGCATCATCCCGGCGCTGCAGACGAAGCAGGTCGATGCCGCCCTCGCCGGCATCACCATCAAGGACGAACGCAAGAAGGTGATCGACTTCTCTGATGGCTATTATGACAGCGGATTCATGCTGATGGTGCCCGCCGACAGCGCCATTGCCGGTTCGTCGGACCTCAAGGGTAAGACGCTGGCCGTGAAGACCGGCACGTCGGCCACCGACTATGCGAAGGAGAACTTCACGGAGACCGAGCTTCGCCAGTTCCCGAACATCGACAACGCCTATCTGGAACTGCAGACGGGCCGCGTCGACGCCGCGATGCACGACACGCCGAACGTCCTCTATTACGTGGCGACTGCCGGCGGCGGCAAGGTCAAGGCGGTGGGCGAACAGATGATGGCGCACCAATACGGCATCGGCTTCCCGAAAGGCAGCGAACTCGTCGCCAAGGTCAATGAGGCGCTCGCCAAGTTGAAGGCCGATGGCCGTTACGCCGAAATCTACAAGAAATGGTTCGGCGTCGAGCCGAAAAGCTGAGTTTCCTGCATCGAGGCGTGCCGGATCGATCCAGCACGCCCGCCGGAATGGCGAGAGCACTTCCACAAAGCCGCGGCGGCTGCCACTGCAGCCGCCCATAACCTCTATCGGTAGTGTCGCCATCGCCGCAGGGGCAGATCGCGATGCAGCGGAGCAATTCAATGGAATTCGATTGGTCTGTGGTCGTGGAGGCCATGCCCGCTCTCCTGGGCGGTGCACGGCTGACCATTCTGATAGCACTGGCGGGCCTCGTCGGCGGCCTGGTCGTCGGTGTCGTCGCCGGCTTCATGCGTGCCTATGGCAACGCTATCCTGAACGCCGTCGCCTTTACCTATGTCGAGGTGATCAGGGGCACGCCGATCGTCGTGCAGGTGATGTTCATCTACTTCGCCCTGCCGCTGCTCGCGGATTTTCGCGTCAATCCGATGACCGCGGCGGTGACGGCGATCGTTGTCAATGCGGGCGCCTATATTGCCGAGATCGTTCGCGGCTCGCTGCTCTCGGTGAACAAGGGACTGAAGGAAGCGGGGCTGGCGCTCGGCTTACCGGTCTGGAAGGTGCTCGCCTACATTGTCGGCCCGATCGCCTTCCGGCGAATGATCCCGCCGCTTGGCAACCAGTTCATCGTCAGCCTCAAGGACACATCGCTATTCATCGTCATCGGTGTCGGCGAGCTGACCCGCCAGGGCCAGGAAATCATGGCGGCGAATTTCCGCGCAGTCGAGATTTGGTCCGCCGTCGCCGTTCTCTACCTCATCATGACGAGCACGCTGACCCTGATCCTGCGCGTGACGGAAAAGAGGATGCGCATCCTATGAGCATTGTGGAATTCAGGAACGTCACCAAAGCATTCGGCAACGTAACCGTGCTCAAGGAAGTCGACCTCAACATCGAGGCCGGTGAGGTCGTGGTGCTCATCGGCCCTTCGGGCTCAGGCAAGTCGACCCTCCTGCGCTGCATCAACGCACTCGAGGAGATCGATGGGGGCGACCTCGTGGTCGACGGCATCAGCGTGCGCGAAGGGCGCTCCAAGGTGAGACTCATCCGGCAGGAAGCCGGCATGGTGTTTCAGCAATTCAACCTTTTCCCACAGATGACGGCGCTCGCGAACGTCGCTTTCAGGCCGCGGCGCGTGCGTGGCGTCGGCAAGGCCGAGGCGATCGGGCAAGCCCGCGAGCTGCTTGCCAAAGTAGGTTTGGCCGACCGCGGCCATCACTATCCTTCCGAGCTCTCCGGGGGCCAGCAGCAGCGCGTCGCCATCGCCCGCGCGCTGGCCGTCAAGCCGAAACTCATGCTCTTCGACGAGCCGACCTCAGCGCTCGACCCCGAACTCCGCCATGAGGTTCTGCGGGTGATGCAATCGCTTGCGGAGGAGGGCATGACGATGATCGTCGTCACGCATGAGATCGCCTTTGCACGCCAGGTAGGCTCCCGGCTGATCTTCATGGAGGGCGGCAAGATTTCCGTCGACGGCGATCCGACCGAACTTCTCGATAATCCCGAAAATCCGCGTCTTCGTGAGTTTCTCCAGCATGTCCATTGAGGTTTCAAGCAGCCTGCCCCTGGTCGAGATCGACGGGTCGCCCTTCGAGGTCGGCGTTGCGCTTGGCCGCCATGGCCGCGACATCGTCCACCGCCATCTGATCAGGACACACGGCTGGGCGAGTGTGATCGCCTTCGCCGGCCATGAACGCATTGTCGCGGCGAGGGCACTGGTTGAAGCACACTTTCCCCGCTATTTCGAGGAACTGCACGGTCTCGCAAAAGGCCTCGAACTGCCCTTTGACGAGGTCTTTGCCTGGAACTGCCGCGGCGATATCCGGGCGATCGCCCCCGACGGATGCACCACCGTCATGCTGCCCGGCCAGAGGCTCACGCTGGCGCATAACGAAGACGGAGATCCGGGCCTTCGTCCGGGCTGCGCCATTGTCCGTATCGCTTCCGCAGGCCGCGCCTTCTTCGGCTTCGTCTATCCCGGTTCGCTTCCGGGGCATACATTCGCGCTCAACGATGCCGGGCTCGCCATGGCCGTCAACAATATCCGCTCGCGTCAGACAGGACCAGGAATGCCGCGCATGGTCCTCTGCCGCGCCGTGCTCGATTGCGGCACGGTCCGCGAGGCACTCGACATGCTGCGCAGTTCGCAGCGCGCCGCCGCCTTCCATATTTCCCTGGCGCAGCCCGGAAATCGGGGCATAGCCAGCGTCGAGTTTACCCATTCGGCCTGTTCGGTCCGGCAGGTCGATGCGCCCGAAGTGCACGCCAACCATCTGATTCACGACGGCACGCGCGAAGAGCGCCAGCGCGTCACCGCCTCCTCCCGTTCCAGACAGGAACGTGGAGAGGAAATTCTGGCCGGCGGCATGACCGGCGTCGAACCTCTTGCGGTCCTTTGGGACCGGCAGCGCACGGCCCTGCCGATCTATCGCGAGCAGCCTGACGATCCGGACGGCGAGAACACGCTGGCGACGGCGGTCTTTCGCGTCGACATGGACAGAATCGCCTGCGAGATCTACGACAGGGCGCATGCCGCACCGCTCTTTCGCTTCGAGGAAAGGCGGTCGCTGCTCGATTGAGGTTCACGATGGCACCGCCCACCGATCCCCCGGCGTCGTACCGTCCAGGCACGATCGAGGAACTGCGCGACCTGACGCTCAGGATCAGGCGCAAGGAAATCGACCTCGCTCTCGGCAGCAAGGCGCTCGACGTGCTGGCACGCCTGGTCGATACGCCCGAACAGACGGCGGTGCGCAGCATATCCGAGCTCGCCGACGGCCAGGGCGTTAACGCCTCGACGCTTACCAGGCTTGCCAAGCGGCTCGGTTATGCCGGCTTCAGCGATTTCCAGAGCGTCTTCCGCCAGGCGATCGCCGATGACGAGCGCTACTTCTACAGCCGCCAGGCTGGCCGTCTGATGTCGGTCACGCGCGGCGAGCGGGAAGAGGTCCATGTCCTCGAACGCATCGGCCAGGAGACGAAGGCGAATATCGACGGCTTTCTGGGTCAGACGGATGCCGAGACGCTGAAGCGGGCGGCGGCGTTGCTCGCGACCGCGCCGCGTGTGCGCGTGCACGGGGTACGCCAGTTCCATGCTTTCGCGAGCTTTATGGTCTACGGCCTCGGAATGTTGCGCAGCGACGTCGCTTTGCTGGACGCACCGCGTCTCGGCGAGGCGGAGGCGCTGTCGCAGCTTTCTCCCGGAGACCTGGTTCTGGTCGCGAGCTGCGCGCCCTATACCCGCAGCGTGGCGGAAGTGGCCGCGGTGGCAGAAAAAGCCGGACTGGAGGTGATCGCAGTAACGGACAGCCGTTCTTCGCCGCTCGTTCCCCCCGCCCGGCACGCCTTCTTCATCCCGCACGCCAGCAGTTTCTTCAGCAACAGCATGGGAGCCTATATCGTCTTTTGCGAAGGGCTACTCAATCTCGTGGCTCGCGAATTGGGCGAACGCGCCATCGCTGCCCTTGCCGCGCGGGAGAGGCTGATCGGAGAAATGGGCATCGAAACCGGTTGATTCGGAACGAAGGCCGGCGCTGAAGGCTTCTACGCCACACGCAGGTGGCAACCGCCCAACGTCTCACTCCTTCAGATGCGGTTCGCCGAGCGTATGCATCAGGCGGTTCGCCCAGCCGAAGATTGCGATCGAATGGATCAGGTCGAGGATCTCCAGATCGTCGAGCCCGATCTCGCGCAGGTGGTAGAACTGGTAGACGCCGACATTGTCCGGGTGCGCCGTCAGATCCACGCCGAAATTGAAGAGCGCCTGCTCGAAATCCGGCAGGTCGGCGTCGAGGCCGCTTCTGTAGATTTCGTCCACCACCTCCGGCCGCTTTTCCAGCTGGATGTAGCGGTTGGCATGCACCGAGGCGCAGTAGATGCAGCGGTTGACGAAGGAAGCTGCCAGCGCGCCGATTTCGCGCCCGCCGCGCGAGAGCCCGCCTTCGCTGTACATGATGTCGTTGAAGAGCGGCGTACGTTCGGCGAGCATCTCGGCGTCGTTGGCCAGAACCAGGACATAGTTCGAAACCTTGGTGTTCGAGGGCGTCACTTTCAGAGCGTCGAGCTGCTCCGGCGTCGCCTCGTCGAGCTTCACTGGCTTGACGTAGGGCTGCCAATCGAGCGGCTCCAGGGTGAATTCGTGTACGGCTTCCGACATGTCAGTTGTCCCTCAGCATCTTGAGGCCGGCCACGACCAGCACCTGATAGTTCACGAAGGCGATGAGACCTGCGAGGGTTACGATATCGCGGTCGTCGAGACCGACGGCGTAGAGCGCTTCGATATTCGCGCGCGTCGCTTCCTTCGGCTTGAGCGTCACCAGATCGACATGAGCAAGCATCGTTGCGAGCCGCTTGTCGCCCTCGGGCCTGAAGGACGGATCGGCGATCGATCGAAGGTCGGCTGTCGATCCCTTCTCCTCGAGCTGCGCCTTGTAATGGGCCTGGAGCTCTGCCGCTTTCCAGAGGCCGGCGATGCGCGCCGCGAGAGCCGCCCTCATGGCGTAGGAGAAATTACCTGGTTCGGCGGGGAGAAGCGCCGCGTCATGACTGGTTTGCGTGAAATGCTTGAGCTTTTCGCGCCGCTCGCGCAGCGCCTGAACGGGCGAGGAGGGATCCAGGCCGAGCACGGCGTCGATCACATCTGTTTTCGGGGAAACGGTCATCGTAATCCTTCAGCTTGGGCAATCGTCATCGAGAAATTCAAGCAGTTTTGTGTGCCGGCTGCGGCGCGTCCGCGTCGGTCCATTCGGAGCCGTCGAGTTCGGGCTTCTCATAGGCGAGCAGGGCTTTCCAGTGGTAGTCGATATCGCGGATGAAGAGCGAGGCGGCGATCCCGCGTGCCAGCCAGAGCGCGCCCTCGCTGATTGCCGGAATGTCGCCGCTCACCTTGCCGATGCTGATCGAGGCACCATAGTTGAAGCAGTGGATGTCCTTGAGCCATGACGCGGTGCCGGGCTCCTTCTCGGTGAAGGAGAAATCGTCATCGAGCCAGGGAAAACGGCCAAGGTCTGAATTCTCTTCTCCGGGCGGCGGCGTGTAGCGGTCCTCCCAGCAGGCGATCCGGTCCTGATAGGGCGCGAGCTCGTCGCGGCTGAGCGGATCGACCGTGAAACCGGTTCCGAGGATGACGAAATCGGTCCGGAAGACGCGGCCCTTCGTGGTGGTGATCAGCACTTCGCCGCCTTCCTCCCGCATCGAGCCGATGGCGCAATCGAAGTGAAAGAAGGCGTTGGGATGGCGGCTGACGCGCAGCGTCGAATTGTGCGGCGCCGGCGTCTGCTGCTTGACCGAATAGTCCATGATCCGCCAGCGCCACTCCGGATCGATTTTGGCAAACCCCGCCGTAACCCCGTAGGAGCCGATGCCCATCAGCTTGTTGACGGTCGGCATCTCCTTGCGGCGCGCGAGCAGGCGGACCTCGCCTGCGCCGGACTCCAGCGCCTCGGCCGCATTGTCGACAGCGGATGCGCCGACACCGATGACGACGACGCGCTTTCCCTTGAGTGCCTCGAAATCGACGTCGTCGGCGGAGTGAGCCCAGGACGCGTGGCGCTTCATGCCTTTGACGAAAGCCGGAAGGACCGGCTCGCCAAGGCCTTCGCGGCCCGTGGCCAGAACCAGCTTGCGCGTGACGATGGAAGGCTTGCCGCCGCCGGCGATCTCCAGCTCCAGGAGACCGTCCTCGCGAGGGCGGACGCGAGTGACATGCGTGTCGTTCTCGACGGAAATGGACAGAACCCCGCGGTACCATTTCAGATAGTCCATCCACATCGGGCGGGGAATGCGGAACAGCGTTTCCCACGCCGCTTCACCGAAGCATGCGGTGTACCAGGCGCGGAAGGTCAGCGAGGCCATTCCCAGCGCCGGGCCCAGCAGGTTCTTCGGCGAGCGCAGGGTTTCCATGCGGGCAAAGGTGACCCAGGGACCCTCCTGGCCCTCGGGGGCACGGTCGAGGATGCGCAGATTGGCGATGCCTGCCCGGGTCAGGGCAAGCCAGGCGACCATGCCGCACATGCCGCCGCCGATGATGACGACATCGCTCACCGGCTGTCCGTCAGCCGTCGTGACGGGCTTCGACCAGTTGGCAGGCGGGTAGTTGAGATAGTCCAGGTCCTGTTTGACCCTCGCATTCAGTTCCGCGAGCCGCCCATGCTGTTCATTCGTCATAATAGCCTTTGCTCCTGAAATCCGCTTTCGGGGCCGCCGTTGCCGGCAACCCCCTGAAAAGATTGCGCCAATCAGGCGCGTCAGTCGGCAAGAACGACCGCGTCGCGCTCGCGCCAGCCGAGCCACACCTGGTCCGTCCCGATGTGTGAAAGCGCTACCGGGTCGAGCTGCAAGGCCAGCTCCGCGCCATTTTCGAGTTGCACGGTCAGGGACGTATGGGCACCCTTGAAGACGCGCTGAACGATGCGCCCCTTCAGGGCGAACCGGTCCTTCGGCTGTTCCGCCACGCAGTAGAGGGCCTCGGGACGAAGCGCGACGGTCGCGCCGGTGCCGGCCGCCAGCTTCGTCCCGTTGAGGTCGGCGTGGATGATGCTTCCGTTCCAGTCGATGGCCGCGGTCGCGCCGTCGTCGGAAAGCAGCTTGCCTTCGAGGAAATTGCTCTGGCCGATGAAGTTGGCGACGAAGCGGCTGCGCGGCCGGGAATAGAGCTCGTTCGGGCCGCCCATCTGCTCGATCCTGCCTTTGTTCATCACCACGATGACGTCGGACATGGTCAGCGCCTCCTCCTGATCGTGGGTGACGAAGATGAAGGTCTTGCCGGTGGTCCGCTGGATGGTTTTCAGCTCGATCTGCATCTGCTGGCGCAGCTTCGCATCGAGCGCCGAAAGGGGCTCGTCGAGCAGGAGCACGTTCGGGTCTGGGGCGAGCGCGCGCATCAGCGCGACGCGCTGGCGCTGGCCGCCCGAAAGCTGGTCGGGCATGCGGTCGGCGAAATCCTGGAGCTTGACGAGGGCCAGCAGCTCCATGGTCCGTTTGTGAATCGCGTCCGAAGACAGTCCTTTCAATTCCAGTCCGAAGGCGATGTTGCGGCCGACGTTGAGGTGCGGAAAGAGCGCATAGTCCTGAAAGACGATGTTGACGTTGCGTCTGTTCGGCGGCAGATGCGAGATCGGCTCGCCTTCGAGATAGATCTCCCCCGACGAGGGTTGCTCGAAGCCGCCGAGCATCCTCAGCGTCGTAGACTTGCCGCAACCGGAAGGGCCGAGCAGCGTCACGAATTGTCCCGGCTCTACGGCGAGGTCCAGGCCATCGACCGCAGGCAATCCGCCGTAATATTTGTTGACGTTTTTGAAGTGGACCACAGGCTGCATCGTCAGTTCCTTGAACGGCGGGTGAGGTGCTCGGCGTAAACGCCGACAGCGGCTGTGACGACCAGCACGATCGTCGCCATGGCGTTGATCTCCGGCGACATGCCGCCCTGTACCTTCGCGAAGATGAGCATCGGGAGCGTGGGCTTGTAGCCGCCGAGGAAGAAGGTGCGGACGAAGTCGTCGATACTGGTGAGCACGCAGAAGATCATGCCGCCGAGAAGTGCCGGCATCAGGTACGGGATCGTGACCCTGAGGAAGGCCACGAACCGATCGGCGCCGAGATCGCGGGCTGCGTCGACCAGATTGGCCGGCATGGAACGCAGGCGCGTGAGCACCATGATCACCACGAAGGGCACGGCATGGACTGCATGTGACAGGATGATCGCCGCCGTGCCGGTCGGGATGTCGACGGTGCGGATGAATATCCGCATTGAGATTGCGTTGATCAGGCCCGGAACGACCGCCGGCAGGCAGGCGAGTGCGAAGATGATGGCCTTGCCCCAGATACCTTCGGTCGAGACCAGAAGAGCGATCCAGACGCCGATGACGGTCGCCGCGGCAGTGGTCGCCAGCGCAATCCCGACCGAATAGAGCGAGGCTTCGATGAATTGCTTGTCCTGCAACACCTGGGCATACCAGTTGAGCGTCCAGTCCGTGATCGGAAAGGCGACGAAGCTCGCATCCTTGAAGCTCATGGCCGTCATCAGCGCCAGCGGCAGCAGGAGATAGACCGCAAACAGCCAGTAGGCGGCACCGAGGGCCGTCTTCGGGAGATCGGCGAAGTATGGTCGCATCGTGGCCTCCTTACATCAGCCGGACGGAACGGCCGCCGATCACCCGCATGAACAGGCCGACCGTCGACAGCGAAACCGCGAGCAGCAGCATGGCGAAGGCGGCGCCTTCGGGCCATTTGTCGTTCGAGGAGTGGAAGAGCGTCGCGATCACCTCGGGGAAGATGACCGTATTCGGGCCGCCGAGCAGGAGCGGTGCCGCGAAGACCCCGACGGAGGTGAGATAGACGAGGCTGCAGCCGGAGACGATGCCGTCCTTCGACAAGGGCAGGATCACGCGGCGGAAGCGCTGGAACGGGCCGGCACCGAGGTCGGCCGCCGCATGAATGAGCGGTGTCGGTATCTTCTCGATGGCCGAATAGAGCGGCAGCAACATGTAGAGCGCCAGCAGATAGATGACGCCGAAGCTCAGCGAGAACGACGTGTAGAGCATCGGGATCGGCCGGTCGATGAAGCCGAGTTCGCGTAGCGCTACGTTGACCGCGCCGCGATTGGCGAGAAGCATGATGACCGAAAAGGTGCGGATCAGTTCTCCAGCCCAAAAGGGGATGAGCAGGAGCAGCAACGCGCGCATGCGGTTCTTCGGCTGAACGATTTTCGCGACGTAGTAAGCGACCGGATAAACGATCACCAGGGTCGAGATCGTGACGACGGCCGCGAAGATGAGGCTGCGGATGAAGGGCATGAAATAGAGCTGGTCGGAGAAGAACAGCTCGTAATTGGCCAGCGTATAGGCGGGGCCTCCGTCCGGTGCCTGCGGGTAGTCCGTCATGAAGCTGATCCGCCCCATCTGGAAGATCGGGCCGATGTGCAGCGCCGCGATCCAGAAGAGAGGGACGCCGGCAAGCAGCGCCAAGCGGGCACGGCGGCTGTCCGCAAGGCGTCCGATGGTGTGGCGATAAAGACCCAAACCGACGGCCTTGCCGATCCATCCGGCATAACGGGGCACCCGTAAAGAACCGGCGGATCGGGCTTGCATTGTGGTCGTATCTACCATTGTCGTCGTTCCAGGCTCATGAAATGCTCTTTCTCGCGGCCGATCCCAAGGGGACCGGCCGCGTCGGATGGGCCTCGGCGATCGATCAGGCGGCCTTGATCTCGGCGACCGCCTTGTCGACCATCTCGTTTTTCATGTCGCGGTTGACGGAGCTGAAGAACTGGATGCGCTCGGTCTGCTCCTGCGGCAGGGTCATTGCAGCACGCTCCTTGTCGTTCAGCACCTTGTCCACGCCGTCGAATGCGGAGGCGAAGCCCGACTGCCGGCTCATCGCCGCGCCGATCTCCGGAGACGAGAGGATGGCGTCGAGGAAGGTATAGGCCGCATCCGTATTCGGGCCGTTCTTCACCACGTTGAAGGAGTAGAGGAAACCATAGGTCCCCTCCTTCGGAACCGATATTTCGATCGGATGTCCGTCCATGATCAGCTTCGCCGCGGGGCCGGACCAGCTATGGGCGACATAGATGTCCTCGTTGACGAACATCTGCTGAACTTCGGAGCCGGCGTCGTAGTATTTGCGAACCATGTCCTTGTTCTGGATCAGGTAGTCGCGCGCCTTGTTGGTTGCGGCCTGCGCCTCCTCCGGCTTGCCTTCATAGGTGACGAAGTCGCCGTCATTGCCCTGATAGCGCATGGTAATCTGGAGGAAGTCGGAAATGATGTAGGACGTTAGGCCCTTGTATTCCTGATCGAACATGATGGCCCAGCTGTCGGAGGCCTTGGTATAATCCGTGTTGCGGGCGAGGCCCTCGAAGCCGGCCAAAAGCGGCACCCCGTAGACCGAACCGTCGACGGTAAGCTGCGGTGCGCCCTTGTAGGCGGAGGCGAGCTTGTCCCAGTTCTTCAGCCGGCCGGTGTCGAGCGGCGTGAGCAGCTTGGACCCGATGAATTGCGACAGACGATGGCCGGTGACCGTGACGATATCCGTCGAAGGCGTCTCGCCTTCGGCCGACAGCACGTTGTACTGCTTGCCCTGGTCGTCTGTCAGGCGAATGCGCACTTCAATGCCCGTATCCTTCTGAAACTGGTCGATAAAAGATTGCGGAACGAACTTGTCATAGGTGGTGATGTTCACGACCTTGGACTGGGCAAATGCCGGGCGAATGATTGCCGGCGCTGCCAGGACGCCCGTGCCGGCGGCCAGAAACTTCAGCGTGGAGCGGCGGGTTGCGGTGAAGTCTTTCATGTCATTCTCCTCTTTTGGTTCTCAGTTTCGTTGTTATGAATTGGATACTTCCTGGCATTTGGCAGGGCGGCTTCGCGGGCTAGCGTGCGTCGGTCTGGTCTCCTCCCAAGATCATATCGGCGACGCGATTGACGTTGCGCGGGTCGTGAGCGGTAAATCCCGGGATGTGAGCGGAAGCAATCTGTATGATCGCCTGGATCAGTTCGCGCGAGCTGTCGGATAACGGACGCGCGGCGGCCGAAAAGATCGCCCACGGGAAAGGAATGTCGACGTCGAGCGGACGGACCGCAACATTGGCCAGCTTCAAACCGTAGGCTGTCGCAGGCTCGATGATCGCCACGCCGAGCCCCGTCGATGCGATCTGTACCGCATTGACCGAAACGCTGGTCGCGATGATCCTGGCCGGGCGGATATTCGCTGCCTCCAACGCTATGTCCACGCGGTGGCGCAGGCGGAACGGATTGGCCATCGTGATAATGTTGCGTCCGGCAAGATCTGCGATCGAAATCACCTCGCAGGCGGCAAGAGGATCACCTTCCGCCACGGCGGCAACGCAAGGTCCCTGAAACACCCCGTGCACTTCCAGTCCCGGCTGGTCGGCCGGGAGAGACGTGACGCAGAAATCTGCCGTGCGGGCCAAGACCGATTGCACTGCCGCCTCCGCCGGCAGGCTGCGCAGATGGATTTTTCGCGGCAGCAGCTTTTCCGGCAACGCCGCAAGCGCCAAGGGGATGATGCCGCTGGCGAAGGCCGGGATCGCCACAATCTCGATCGGCTGCGGCTCCTTTTCCGCGATCGTCCTTGCCCGCTCCCGCAAATGGCCGATGCCGCTCAGGAAGCGCTCGGCTTCCGCGTGGAAGGCGATCCCCTTTTCGCTGGGTGCGATCTTCGGACCGTTGCGGTCGAAAAGCGCGAAGCCGACGGAGGTTTCGAGGTCCTGGATGAGGCGCGTGACCTGGGACTGGGAGCGATCGAGCAGCCGGGCGGCGGCGGTGATGCTGCCGGTGGACATCACCGCAAGAAAGGCCTCGAGTTCCCGTATCTCCATCACAATCATGCGCCCAGTGCATTATAGCTGTCTCATACTGCATAAAACGTATCTTAAGCGCCAGTGACAAAGGACAATTTTTCTTTTCGGTGCTATCCAGTGAAAAATCTCCGGTTTCCCGTGGATGCTTCGCGAAGAGCGGTGTTGGGCGACCTCGATTGCAAGGCGGCAAAGCACGTCGCCATTTGAGAAAGGAAGACAGAACCACGATGCGTATTGGTATTCTCGGCGCCGGGGCGATCGCCTTCGGCATGGCAGCTTTCCTGGCAAAAGCCGGTCATCACCCCGTTCTGTGGTCTCCTTCGGGGGCGCGCACGCGCAAACTGTCGGAAGGGGAGCCGCTGACGGCGACAGGCGCCGTCGAGTTTTCCGGCCCGGTGGCGGTTGCCCGTGACGCAAGCGAGGCGGTCGCCGACGTCGATGCGGTCATCGTTGCGCTGCCCGCCAATGGTCATCGCGTGGCGTTCGATGCGGCGCTGCCGCACCTGAAGTCCGGCCAGCCCGTGATCGTCAGCTCGCACAGCTCCTTCGGCGCGCTCTATCTTTCGAAGCGGCTGGCCGAACGGGGCGTTTCCCTGCCCATCATCGTCTGGGGCACGACCCTTCTGACCGGCCGCCAGCAGCCGGACGGCGCGAGCGTTTCCGTCAATACCGTCCGCCAGAAAATCGACGTCGCCACCTTGCCGAAGGCTGCCGCAGCCGAGGGGAAGGCGCTGTGCACGGAACTCTTCGGCGACCGCTTCGTCGAGCGCGACGGGCTTCTGGCCATCTCGCTTTCCAACCTCAACCCGCAGAACCACCTGGGCATCGCGCTTCTCAACCTGACCCGCATGGAGAAGGGCGAGAAATGGGGACAGGGCGAGCATGTGACGCCGGCTGTCGGACAATTGATTGAAGCGCTCGACGCGGAGCGGCTGAAGATCGCCGAAACCTTCGGTCTGTCGGTCAGAACCGTACGCGAACATTTCTCCCTGTCTTTCCATGTGCCGATGGGCACGGTCTCGGACATGAACCAGCAGATGCACACCGAAGGACGGGGCGGTTTCGGCCCGGCGACAGCCGACAGCCGGTACATCTACGAGGACGTGCCCTTCGGGCTCGTCCCCACCAGCCTGCTTGGAAGGATCGCCGGCCGGCCCGCTGTTCTGCACGAAGCGGGAACGAGCCTGTTTTCCGCTGCAATGAACCGCAACCTCGCGGCCGATAACGACCTGTTGCCGGAGCTTGCGCTCGACAGTTTCTCGCCCGCCGCTCTCAGAGAGCTTTGCGACCAGGGTTTCACGGCCTGACGCCGAGCAGGGCGTGCGCCTATCTCAGGATCAGAAAAGCCCCGCTGGCCAGCGCGAAGGTAAGCACGCCCAAGCGCAGGCCGCGGCCGCGAATATGGTCGTGCGTCAGCCGCGACAGAGCGCTTCCGAGGAGAACTGCCGGTGCGAGGTAGAGCGCAGCCAGTAGCTGGTCCGCTCCGAGACGGCCTGCAAAGGCGAGTATGACGAGCGACATGATTTCGCCCACGAAGAAGCACACCGCCACGGTTGCTCTGAGTATCGGCCCCTGGGCGTGCTGGTAAAGGAGAGCGAGCGGCGGGCCGCCAATACCGGTCGCCGTTTCGGTCACACCGGTGAACAGTCCGACGCCGAGCGCGCTCGGGCGGCCCGGTTCGAAGGGTGGCGCGAAGAGCGCGGCGGCGGCGGCGATGACCGTGAACCAGCCGACGGCCAGATCCAGCTGCTGCGTCGAGAGCGCGGCGAGCAGCCACACGCCGGCAAAGGTGCCGGCGAACCTGCCGAGCGTGATCCACTTCGCGCCGGACCAATCGACCGCCGACCGTTCCCGCCAGGCGACGTGGAAATTGAGCGGCAGCATCAGAAGAAGCAGCGTCACCGGCAGGAGATCGGGCTTCAGGATGCCGACGACGGGCGCCACGATCAGTGCGAAGCCGATGCCGAGCGCACCCTGGATGAAGGACGAGACGAGCGTAACGGCGCTCAGGATCGCAAAAAGGCCGAGGGTCATGCGAAATGCCCCAGCGCCCGATGCTCGGACGACGGCTTGTGGACGCGTTGGATCGGCGCCCTTGCGATGGCCTCGGCCGTGACCTCGCGCACCTCGGCAAGAAGAGCGCGTGCATCCCATCCGACCGGCCAGCCCTGCCAGAGACGGAGTTGCCCGGCGGTGAAGACTGCCTCGATCTGGTCGCGATTGCCGTAGCGCACGAGCTCCCACATGAGATCGTGGGAGGGGGTGAATTCAGGACGATCCAGGTCGACCAGAAGGAAATCGGCGGCAAGTCCCTCGCGGATCGCACCGGTCACTCCGGCGAGACCTGCGGCGTCCGCAGCCTGAGCTGTTGCCCGCTCGACCCAGAGCCAGCCGCCGCCGCAGGAGGAGTCGCCTGTCGCAAGGCCGAAGCCGGCGCGTTGCAGGCCTTCGGCGGCATCCATCAGACGGAAGCCGTCGGCGCGCGTTCCGTCTGTTCCCAGCCCGAAGCGGATGCCGAGTGCGGCCATCTGCAGCGCGGGCGCGATGGCATTGCCCTTCCAGAGGCTGGCGACCGGATTGTAGGCGACGGCCGTGCCGCTGTCGCGCAACAGGTTCAGCTCGTGAGGCGTGACCAGCGTGGAATGGGCGATCAGCACATGCGGTCCGAGGGCGCCCAGATGGGCGAGGTGCTCCAGCGGACGGCGGCCGTTTGCGACCAGCGAGCGCTCGACGGCGACGAGGTGTTCGTTGACATGGGTCTGGAATATCGCTCCCGATTCACGTGCCATCCGGGAAACGTCGGCCAGCATATGGTCGCTGGCCGCCTCCGGAATGGAAATGGCGAGCGAGGCGTGAACGAGAGGGTCGCCCTCGAATGCGGCCAGGTGCCTGGCTGCATTCTTGAGGATCGTCGTGCGTTCGGGGACGACGGCGGCTCCGCCGAGGTCGTTGCAGATCAGGCCTATGACGCTGCGCAGGCCGGTTTGCCGCGCCGCCCGTATCAGCGCATCGATATGGCCGGCTGAACGCGTGCCCGCATCGACGGCGGCGGTAAAGCCGCCGCGCAGGCACTCGAGCGCCGCAAGCTTTGCGGAAAGATAGACCATCCGTTCGTCGAGACTGCCTTCGAGCGGCACCCATATCCGGCGAAAGATCTCGGAAGGCTCGCCGAAGACGAGCGATTTGCCGAGCGACTGGGTCAGATGGGTGTGTGTATCGATGAAGCCGGGCATCACCAGATGATGCGGCAGCTCGATCGGTGTCAGATCCGGGTTCCGGCTGCCGACAAGCCCTGCGGCGCCGATGTCCGTGAAGCGCCCGTCGCGGACCACTACCCCCATTCCGGATCGAGGCCCGTCCGGCAGGAGAACCTTGCCGGGGTGAAACAGGAATTCACTGCTGCCCTGTAACTTGTCGCGCAATTCCGTCACTTTTGTATTCCTTTCAGCTTCGACGCTGGCTGCTGCCTTTTCGGCGGCGCCCAGAGCATTCTCGCTTTGAACCGCGGAAATGCTCTGATCCTTGTTTTGCCGCTATTCCGGACGGAAAACCGCTGCGCACTTTGCCTGGAATTGCTCCAGAGGCAGGTGTTGAAAAAATGCGTTCACAATCACCGCCGTGATTGTTCCGGCGGCAAGGCCGTTGGCCAGGATCATCTGGCTCCATTGCGGAAACTGGCTGTAGACGCCCGGGACCAGGATCGGCAGAAGCCCCATGGAAAGCGCCGCCGCGAGCGTGAACATCGGCCCGTGCTCGCGCAGATCGACGCGACGCAGAAGATCGATCCCGATCACGCCGATGATCGAGAACACGATCACCGCCGTTCCACCGACGACGGGGCCGGGCAGGGCATTCGCCAGACGACCGATCGGCGCAAACAGGGCGATGAGGACGAGGATCACGCCGGCCGTTGCGGTGACGTAGCGGGATTTGACGTTGGTTGCCCGGACGATACCCACGTTTTCACCGCTGGTAATGATAAGCGAGGTTCCGAACAGACCGCCGACGAGCGAGGCGACGGCGTCGCCGCGGATGGTCGCGGGCACGATCGCGTGAGCGTCGCCGCGGATGGTCGCGGGCACGATCGCGTGAGCGTCGCCCCGACGCCCGACGATCTCGGCGGTGGCAATGGTCTGCCCAGTCGCTTCGGCCATCGATATGATCGAAAACACGATCAGCGGAAGGGCGGCGAAAAAGTCGAACTTCGGCATTCCGAACGGAAGAAGCTGGGGCACTGCAATCATCGGTCCGTCGAAGATGCCGGAAAGGTCCATATACCCGGCTCCCATGGCGATGGCCGAACCCGCGATGAGGCCGAGCATTACCGATATCCGCTGAAGCGTGCCCGTGAAGACTCTTGCGAAGATTATCGTCAGCACGATCGTCGCAAGGGCAAGCCCGACATTCATCGGATCGGCGAAGCCTTCGCTCCCCTGCTTGCCGGTGATCGTGCCGCCGTAGATGCGCACGAGGTTCACCGATACGAGAAGGAGCATGGTCCCGACCACGATGGGCGGAAAATAGCGAAGCAGCCGGCGGAATACCGGCAGCGCAAGGAAATAGAAGACTGCAGTGAGGATCACCGCGCCGACGGCCGTCTGCACGTCCGTCTGCTGGGCGATGGCCAGAAAGATCGCGATCGGCGCGCCACCCGGCACCATGATGAACGGCAGCCGCGCGCCGAAGCCCGCCGGCCCGAAGCTCTGCAGGATTGTGCCCAGGCCGCAGATCAGAAACGTCGCGCTGATCAGCGAGACGGTCAGCGCATCGGAAAAGCCGAGCGCCTTGCTTACAAGAAACACCGCGGTGATCGGCGAAGCAGCCATCACCAGCACATGCTGAAGACCGAACAGCGCCAGGCTGCGCGGCGGCAGCACTTCGTCCGTCGGGTCGATAGAATCGATTTTGTTCCCGGTCATTTGATCTCCTCCACGCCAGCCTCTCTCCCGCTGGCTATGCAAATCGTTTTGCATGGTGTGTAATAGCACATTCTTTCTCTCTGGCAAATCGATTTGTAAAAGCCGCGCCGCAATGCCATCATCCGGGCCGGTTCATGGACGGGGTGTTCGGATGGCAAGATCGACGATCGTGGAATTGGCGAAGGCGGCGGGCGTATCGCCGACGACGGTTTCCCACGCCTTCAGCGGACGGCGCTATGTCGACCCCGAGACGAAAGCCAGGATTGTGGCGCTAGCGGACAAGATGGGTTACCGGGCCAATCCCCGGGCCCGCAGGCTCAGAACGGGCGGCGCGGGGATCATCGCCCTGGCATCGTCAATGCCCTTTGCGGTGGCTGCAGGCCCTGCGAGGCTGGGCTTCCTGATGGAGATCGCTGCCGCCGCTGCCGTTACGGCTCTTTCGCGGCATCTCGCCCTCTGCCTGGTGCCGCCTTTGGAGCCCGACTCCAACCTCGATGCGCTGGAAGTCGACGGCGCGATAATCGTCGAACCCATGGTCGAAGACCGGTTACTGGATTTCTTCTCTGCCCGCGGCGTACCCGTTGTCTCGATCGGGCGGGCGCCGGGGAGAGACGACATTCCGTCGGTGGATATTCAGAGCACTGCGACAGCCCGGCTGATGCTGGAGCACCTTGGCGCGAACAGCCGCCGGGTCGGCCTGATTACCGGCGAGCAGCGGCGCAATTCCTACATCGAGACCGAGGCCGTCTATGCGGCTTACGCCGCGGAGAGGGGATTTTCACCGGTTGCCTTGCGCATCGACGAAAGTGGCGGGGAATCGGAGGCTGCCGCGGCCGCCGAAAGGCTCCTGCGAAGCAACCCGGATATCGACGCGCTATGCGTGCCTGTCGACGCTTTCGCCAGGGGGGTGCTCGATGCCGCCCGGTTGCTCGACCGCCCCATTCCGCATGGTCTACGACTGGCGACGCGATACGATGGAATGCGGGCAAAACTCGCCACGCCGCAATTGACGGCTGTCAACCTGCATCTGGATCAGGTCGCGGAAGCGGCGATCGACGTGCTGATCGCAGCGATGGAGGGCAAGGAGCCCCAACGGCACGCGATCGCCCCGCCACTGCTGATCGTGCGGGAATCCTCGGCGGCATGACTGTCGCTTATTTGCGCGCGGCGCCCCTCAGACCGGCTCCGCTGCGATCTGCCTTTTTGCGCCCGAACTGCAAGCCGGCAATTCCCGCGGTCACAGCCAGCGCGATACCCACCGGGATGGCGGCTGACGGTTGCTCGGCTTTTCTCAGCACTGCGACGATGTCAAAGCCGACATCGAGGCCGATGCGCTTGGCATAGGAGCCGAAGTCGACATTGCTGATCATCAGACTGTCGCCCGCCGGTGTGACCGTGAGCCCGATCGATTGCAGCCGTTGAAGCGGCTCGCCGGGCTCGCCGAGCGGCACGTTGACGGTTTTGCGAACCTCGTCGCCCATCAGGTCGAAGCCTTGGACCACGAAGTTGATCCGGCCTTTTGCCGGAGCCTCCTCGACGGACCGCAGGAATTCTGAGGCGGGCAGTTCCTCATAGGGTGGCGAAATCTGGTTGAGCCACCAATCGGGACGGAACAGCGTGAAGCAGACGAGCAGCAGGACCGCGCTCTCCCACAGCCGGCTTTTCGTCACGAACCAGTTCATCGTCGCGGCCGAGAAGATGAGGATGGCGGCAAGCGAGACGAAGGCGACCCAAAGTGTATGCGCCCAGGTGTCGACGCCGATCAGCAGTATCGCCGGATTGAATATGAAAACGAAAGGCAGGATCGCGGTGCGCAGCGAATAGAGTGCACCCTGAAAGCCCGTGGCGATCGGGTCTTCCTTGGAAATCGCCGCCGCGGCGAAGGAGGCCAGTCCGACGGGCGGCGTGATGTCGGCCATGATGCCGAAATAGAAGACGAAGAGATGAACGGCAATCAAGGGGATGGCGAGGCCCGCCTGCGAACCGAGCTCGACGACGACCGGCGCCATCAGTGTGGCGACCAGGATGTAATTGGCGGTAGTCGGGATCCCCATGCCGAGCACAAGGCTGATCGCCGCGATCAGAACGAGCATCATGATGACGTTGCCGCCCGAGATGAATTCGACGAGTTCCGTCATCATCAGGCCCAGACCCGTAAGCGTGATCGTTCCGACGACGATGCCGGCCGTCGCCGTTGCGACCGCGATGCCGATCATGTTGCGCGCGCCGAGCGCCAGGCCGTCGACGAGGTCCCAGGCGGCGGCACGGGCCGCGCTTGCGAAATTCTCTTTGCGAAAGATCGCCATCAGCGGTTTGCGGGTGGCGACGATTGCGAGGATCGTCAGCGTGGCCCAGAAGGCGGAGAGCCCCGGCGAAAGCTGCTCGACCATGAGGCACCAGAGCAGAACGACGATGGGAATGAGGAAATCGAGCCCGGTCCGTGTAACGTCCCATGCGCGCGGCAGTTCGAGGATAGGAGCATCCGGATCGTCGAGTTCCAGGTCGGGATAACGGGACGAATACCAGATCGTCGCGAGATAGAGCGCCACGCCCGCAATCGCGAGCAGCAAGGGCGCGCCTGCTCCGAATGCGGCCCGGATGGCGATGATGCCGTAATAGAGCAGGCAGATTGCAAGCACGCTGCCCGCAAGCCCCAGGCCCATGCGCAGCCACTTTTCGCGTGCCGGCGTGGGACGCTGGGGGATCGGCTGCATGTTCAGCTTCACCGCCTCCAGATGCACGATGTAGAGAAGCGCGATGTAGGAAAAGACTGCTGGAAGCAGCGCGTGCTTCACGATCTCCGAATAGGGGATGCCGACATATTCGACCATCAGAAACGCGGCGGCGCCCATGACCGGCGGCATGATCTGGCCGTTGATCGATGCGGTTGCCTCGATCGCGCCGGCCTTCACACCGGAAAGTCCCGTACGTTTCATTAGGGGAATGGTGAATATGCCACCCGACACGACGTTGGAAACCGAGGAGCCGGAGACGACGCCGTTCAGCGCCGAGGAGACGACGGCCACCTTGGCGGGGCCGCCCCGCAGATGCCCGAGCAAGGCGATGGAGATCTGCATCATCCAGTTGCCGGCGCCGGCCTTTTCGAGCAGCGTTCCGAACAGGACGAAGAGGAAAACGAAACTCGTCGATACGCCGAGCGCAATGCCGAAAACGCCCTCCGTCGTCAGCCATTGATGGTTGATGAACTTCACCAGCGAAGCGCCGCGATGCTGAATGACGTCGGGCATGTACTGGCCGGCGAAGGTGTAGAAGATGAACACGCCGGCGACGCACACCATCGGCAGGCCGAGCGCGCGGCGCGTGGCCTCGAGCAGCAGCAGGATCCCGACCGTACCGGTGACGAGATCGAGCGTCGAGGGCTGGCCGGGCCGTCCGGCAAGCTCGCCATAAAAAAGGAACAGATAGGCGCCCGCGAAGGCGCCGAGCGCCGCAAGCACCCAATCGGCGAGCGGCACCCGGTCGCGCGGCGAACTTTTCAGTGCGGGATAGGCAAGGAAGGTCAGGAACAGCGCGAAACCGAGATGGATGGCGCGGGCTTCGGTATCGTTGAGAATGCCGAAGCCGAAGACGAAGGGCAGGGGAGACGCGTACCAGAGCTGGAACAGCGACCATGCCACAGCGGTGCAGAGCAAGATCTGCCCGGTCAATCCTTTGGCGTTGCGTCCGCCGGTATCCGCTTCGGCGACCAGTTGCTCGAGGTCGACATCGACCTGCCGTTCTTGAAGTTCGCTCGTGACACCCTCCCATGCTGATATTACCGGCGAGCCGCCTTTGGCCCGCCGGTAGACGTCAGAACGCGAAGCTTACTTCAGCCAGCCCTTTTCCTTGTAATATTTTTCCGCACCCGGATGCAGTGGTGCAGAGAGGCCGTCCTTGATCATCTTGGCGGGCTCGAGATTGGCGAAAGCCGGGTGCAGCGACTTGAACTCGTCGAAATTCTCGAAAACCGCTTTCGTCAGCGCGTAGACGCTCTCTTCCGGAACATTGGCGGAGGTGACCAGTGTCGCCAGAACGCCGAAGGTTTCCGTGTCTTCCGGATTGTTGTTGTAGAGGCCGCCCGGAATGGTCGCCTTGGCGTAATAGGGATTGTCGGCGACCAGCTTGTCGACGACTTCGCCGGTCAGCGGCACCAGCTTCGCCGCGCAGGTCGTCGTCGGATCCTGAATATTGGCAGAGGGATGCCCCACGCCGTAGAAGAAGCCGTCGATCTTGCCGTCGCAAAGCGCCGGGCCATGCTCGTCCGCCTTGAGTTCGGATGCGAGCGAGAAGTCTGCGAGCGTCCAGCCCATGGCGCCGAGCAGGCGCTCCATGGAAGCGCGCGTTCCGGAACCGGGATTGCCGACATTGAAGCGCTTGCCTTTGAAGTCCTCGAACTTCGTCACGCCGGCATTCGGATGCGCCAGCACAGTGAACGGCTCCGGATGAATCGAGAAGACCGCCCTGAGGTCGGCATGCGCGCCGCCTTCCTTGAACGCCTCATCGCCCTTGAAAGCGTTGTACTGCACATCGGACTGCGCCATGCCGAAATCGAGCTCGCCCTCCTTGATCGTGTTCACGTTGAACGCCGATCCGCCGGTGGATTCGACCGAACAACGGATGCCGTGCGTCTTGCGGTCCTTGTTCAAAAGCCGGCAGATGGCGCCGCCCGCGGCATAATAGACGCCGGTGACGCCGCCGGTGCCGATCGTCACGAATTTCTGCTGCGCCGCGGCGCTGCCCGAGAAAAACAATGCTGCCGAGAGCGCGGCGATCTGCGCTCCGCGCACGGTAATCCGTTCATGTTTCATCAATTTCTCCCATAATGCTTCGCGTGCCACTGAGCCGTTCCGAGATTTATGCCTGCAGCGCCACGCGTCCAGTCGGACGCGCAAAGGTCGCAGCGGCAGTTTGTATTACACGCAGAAGGGCACGTCAGCGCATGTTACGATCGTTGCGCTTTGTCAAGCAAGGGGAATACTTGCAAATCGGTCGGTCGGGACAACCGGGGATCGGGGCAGCCAATGTCTCATCGCCATGGCGACCTTCGCGCGGATGCCGACAATTGCGGAACCAAGCAAGGCGCCGGATGTTTTCCTCCTTCAAACGGGAGCATCGCCATGGTCACGATACGATATGAGATTGTGGAACACGACGGGGGCTGGGCCTACAAGGTAGACGACGTCTTCTCCGAAACCTTCCTTACCCATGACGATGCACTGGCCGCAGCCGAGATAGCGGCGCGCCATCATGAGCTTCCCGGCTCTACCGAAGCCATCGAATTCCAGGATCCCGCCGGACGTTGGCATGAGCAGGTCGCCTCCGGCTTCGATCGCCCGCATACCAGGGTCGTCGATACGCCGGGTGCCTGGCGCGCGGACGAACGCCCCGCCGCCGAGCCTCGCCGTCCTCTGCAAACGATCCTGGTCCTTGCCGGTCTCGGCCTGGCGATCGGATATCTTCTTCGCAGACATTGAACCAGGTGAACGCTGCGGCCCGCAGAGGCGGCAGATAGGTGGCGCCGCGCTGCTGCGAGCGGCGTGAGCGCGGCTGTCTACCGAGCTTGCGAGGTTCTCTTGACTCTAGTGGTATAACACCTTAACAATCACACCATGAGCACACTCGCCGTCCGCAAGAAGCTTTCCGACGAAGTCCGGTTGAAACTGGAGGAGATGATCCGCGACGAGATCTATCCTTTGGGTGCGACGCTCCCTTCCGAGCGAGACCTGATGGAATTGTTCGGGGTCGGGCGGCCCTCGATCCGGGAAGCGCTTTATGCCCTGGAGCGGATGGGGCTCGTGAAGGTCAGCACGGGCGAGCGTGCCAAAGTCACGCGGCCGACGCCGGACCATTTCCTGTCTTCGCTTGCGGGCGCTGCGCGCATGCTGCTCGGCCAACCCGAGGGTGTGGCCAATTTCGAGCAGGCCCGCCTGTTTCTGGAGGAGGGATGCGCGCGCCATCTTGCGGCCCATGCGACAGCGGAGCAGATCGAGGCGATCGACGCCGCGCTGGCGCGCAACGAGGCTGCGATCGGCAAGGCCCGCGCCTTTGCCGCCACCGATGTCGCCTTTCATCGCACGCTGACCCAGATGGTCTCGAACCCCATTTTCGTCGCGGTCCACGATGCGTTCGTGGATTGGCTGATCGGCCAAAGGCCTCTGCCGACCAGGCCGGAGATTTCCAACCGGGAGAGTTTCGAGGAGCACGTGGTGATCGTGGAGGCCATCCGCGCCCGCGATCCGGAGCGTGCCGGACGGGTCATGCGCGAGCACCTGGAGAGTGCGGCGCGCAAATACAGGCAAACGAGCCCATAGCATCGGGCCGATAGTGGGAGGAGCAACAATGAAAACGGGACTGATTACGATCGTGTTTGCGGGGCTGCTGATGGGGTCGCAAGCCATGGCTCAAGAGGCGCGCACCTTGCGCCTGGGGATGCAGGGTACGGCGGGCGACCCGCAATTCGAGGGCGTCACGGAGGCCGCGCGCATCATCAAGGAAAAATCGGGCGGCCGGCTGACGCTGGAAATCTTCCCGAATTCTCAGCTCGGGACATTCACCGAGATGATGGAGCAGGTGACGCTCGGCGAACTCGACTTCACACTGAATCCGTTCGGCGGCATGGACGCCTGGGTTCCACGGGCCGTGTTGGCGAGCACCGCCTACGTCGTCGGCGACTTCGATCACCTTCAGAAGATCATCGCCTCTGACTGGGGCAAGGGGATCGTCGACGAGATGCGGACCGAGCACAAGTGGCGCATGGTCGACTCCTGGTACTTTGGAACGCGGCACACGACGGCAAAGAAGCCCATCGAAAAGCCTGCCGATTTCGCGGGCATGAAGCTCCGCGTCCCGAATTCCGCGCCGCTTCTTACCTGGGCGAAGGCGATGGGCGCGAGCCCCACGCCGGTCGCATTCGCCGAGGTCTATCTTGCACTCCAGACCAATCAGGTGGACGGCCAGGAAAACCCGCTACCCATCATCGACTCGATGAAGTTCACCGAGGTGCAGTCCCATGTTTCCCTGACCGGGCATCTGGTGCAGGACCAACTCATCCTCATGTCGGAAGACACGTGGAATGCGCTCGAGCCCGCCGACCAGAAGGTCGTGATGGAGGCATTTGAGGCGGGCGGCGCCCTTAACGACAAGCTGGTAAGCGAGAAGGAAGCGAACCTCGTCAGCGATTTTCGCGAGCGCGGCATCACCGTGATCGAACCCGACAAGGCAGCGTTCCAGGAGGCGATGAAGCCAGTCTATGCCGATCTCGACGCTAAATTCGGTGCCGGCACGGTGAAGACGCTGCTCGATCTCCGTTAACCACCCGCAGGCGCGGCCAGAGCTGGCCGCGCCCTCCAATCCGGGGAGTTCAACAAATGGCCAATCCAAGCCGCTGGCGAAGCTTTGCCCATATCGAAGAGACGCTGGCCGCGATCCTGCTGGTCTTCGCCTTCGTCGTGATCGCACTGCAGATCGTCACCCGTTTCGTCTTCCAGGATCCGATGTTCTGGACGGAGGAGGCTGCCCGTTATGCCTTCGTCTGGCTGGTGGCGCTTGGCGCCGCGGAGGGCGTCACCTCACGGACACACATCACCATGGATATCGTGCCGCGGATGCTCCCGGAGCGGGCGCAGCTCTTCCTGCGGATCGTTTTGGATGTCCTGGTGCTCACCGCGCTGCTCGTTCTCGTTTACTACGGTTTCTTCGGGGCCTTGCGCGCCCACAAGGTCATGTCGATCGCGATCGGCGTTCCGGAATCGTGGCTTTACGGCGCCTTGCCCGTATTCGGCCTGCTGGCCGCTGTCCGGATCATGCTTGTCATGGCGCGGGATGTCCGACTGCTCCTCGGCAGCCGCCGCCCTTCGGCCGATGCCCCCGTCGAAAGGTATCTATAGATGGCGACGCTTTTCGGGGGATGGTTTGCCCTTCTGATTGCCGGCATGCCGGTCGGATTCACGCTGATCGTGGCTGCGCTTGCCTACATGCTCTGTCAGGGAACAGGCCTGAACTTTGCCGGCCAGCGCATGATCGCCGGCCTCAACAGCTTCCCGCTGCTGGCGGTCCCCTTTTTCATCCTCACCGCACAATTGATGAATCTTTCGGGCGTGACCGAGCGCATCTTCGACTTCGCCAAGGCGCTCGTCGGCCATATCAGGGGCGGGCTCGGCCATGTGAACATCATGGCCAGCGTGCTGTTTTCCGGCATGTCCGGCTCCGCCGTCGCCGATGCCGCCGGCCTTGGTCAGCTTGAGATCAAAGCCATGCGCGACGCCGGCTATGACGAGCAGTTTTCCGGTTCGATCACGGCCGCATCGGCAATCATAGGCCCGCTCATCCCGCCCTCCATTCCCCTCGTGGTCTATGGCGTGATCGCCAATACCTCGATCGGAGGCCTTTTTCTCGGCGGGATCGTACCGGGGCTTCTGTGCGCGGCCTCGCTCATGATCATGGTCTATGCGATCGCCTGGCGCCGGAACTATGCGACCGAGCAGCGCGCCGGCTTACGCCGTGTGTGGTCCACCTTCTGGCGTGCGCTGCTCCCGCTCATCACGCCCTTCATCATCATCGGCGGCATCTTTGCAGGGGTGTTCTCGCCGACCGAGGCTGCGGTGGTCGCGGCCAGCTATGCTCTCTTCCTCGGTGTCGTGGTCTACCGTGAAATCACCTTCGCCAAACTCGTGACCGTACTGCGCGAGACAGTCAGCCATACGGCCGCCGTCGGCCTTCTCATCATGGGCGTGTCACTATTCGGCTATGTGATCGCGCGCGAGCAGGTACCCCAGCACGTCGCCACGTTCTTCCTCACTTATGCGCACGACCCGCTGACATTCCTGATCCTCGTCAATCTCATGCTGCTTGCGCTCGGGACCTTTATCGAGGCCCTGGCAATCCTGCTGCTCATCGTACCGGTGCTGGTCCCGACCGCGCTCCAATTCGGGGTGGATCCCGTCCATTTCGGTGTCATGGTCGTGTTCAACCTGATGATCGGCATATTGACGCCGCCCATGGGCGTTGCGCTCTTCGTCGTCTCCAAGGTTGCCGACATTCCCTTCGGCGTGCTCGCACGCGGCATCCTGCCTCTTCTCGTTCCGCTCATCGTCGTCCTGGTGCTGATCACCGTCTTTCCGGCGCTCGTCACCTTCATCCCCGACCAGATGCTCGGAGCCGCCCGATGAGCCTCCAAGCCAAGCCGCCCGAAGGGATCTGGGGAGCAGTGCTCCTGCCGGTCGGCCGGCGAGGGGAAGTCGAATGGTCCGCTTTGGACGAGCAGCTTTCCGCGCTTCTCGAAAGCGGAATTCAGGGCGTCTACACCAACGGCACCGCGGGCGAATTCCATAGCCAGACGGAGGACGAATTCGACCGGCTGAGCCAGCGGGTCGCCGAGTTTTGCCATTCCGTCGCCCTGCCGTTCCAGATCGGCGTTTCCCATTCGAATGGTCGTGTCGCGCGCGAACGCCTGGCCCGCGTCGCCTCTCTGCGACCCGATGCCGTTCAGATCACCCTGCCGGACTGGTGGGCGCCGAGCTATGAAGAGGCGGAGGTCTTCTTTGCCGGCATGGCGGCAACTGCGCCGGACACTCCGCTGATCGTCTATAACCCGCCTCATGCCAAGCGCCGGCTGAGCCTCGACGAGATCGCAAGGCTAAAGGCCGGTCTCCCGATGCTTATCGGCGCGAAACTGCCGGGCGGCGACGAAGTCTGGTACGAGGAGCTTCGTCGCAAGCTGCCGGATCTCGCCGTCTTCATTCCCGGACATTTCATGGCGAGCGGCTGCCTCGCAGGCGGTCGCGGCTCCTATTCCAATGTCGCCTGCCTGAGTCCCGCCGGCGCCGTCAGGTGGTGGCATCAGCTTCGGGAGGATCCGGCAGCCGCTCTTGACTTCGAGGCCCGCGTCGTCGGCTTCATGAACGAGCACGTCCTGCCGCTTGCCGTGCAATACGGCCTGTCCAACGCCGCACTCGACAAGGCGATAGCTGCCGCCGGCCGCTGGTGCCCGATCGGGCCGGAGCTGCTCTGGCCCTATAGTTCCGCCCCCGGTGAAGCGGTGATCGAGCTTGGCACCGCTGCCCGCCGCCAATTGCCCGAGCTTTTTTCTACGAGCCAGTGAAAGCGATCATAAGATGAAACTCGAAGGGATCTATTCGGCCCTCCTTACCCCGTTTTGCGAAGACGAAAGCATCGACCGGCAGGCCATCGGGGCGCTCCTCGATTTTCAGGTCCGGCTCGGCATCGATGGAGTCTATGTCGGCGGCAGCTCGGGCGAAGCGATGCTGCAGTCGCTCGACGAGCGCGCGGTCTACCTCTCCGACGTTGCCGCCGCCGCGTCCGGCCGCCTGAAGCTGATCGCTCATGTCGGCACGATCGCGACGAGGGATGCGCTCACGCTTTCGCAGCACGCGGCCAAATCGGGCTACCAGGCGATCTCGGCCATTCCCCCCTTCTACTACGACTTCTCCCGGCCCGAAGTCATGGCGCATTACCGGGAGCTGGCCGATACTTCGGCCCTGCCTCTCATCGTCTATAACTTCCCCGCCCGCACCAGCGGTTTCACCTTGCCCGAACTGGTCGAGCTTCTCTCCCATCCCAACATCATCGGCATCAAGCATACGTCGAGCGACATGTTCCAGCTCGAACGCATCCGGGATGCGGCACCGGACGCCATCGTCTACAACGGCTATGATGAAATGTGCCTGGCCGGTTTCGCGATGGGTGCACAGGGTGCGATAGGAACCACCTATAACTTCATGGGCGATCTGTTCGTCGCGCTCAGGGCCTGCGTAGCGGCTGGGCGGATCGAGGAGGCCCGGCTGTTGCAGGCCATGGCGAACCGGGTGATCCAGGTGCTGATCAAGGTCGGCGTCATGCCGGGGTCCAAGGCGCTGCTCGGCATTATGGGTCTTCCCGGGGGGGCCTCCAGACGCCCCTTCCGGAAGGTCGAAGAGGCGGATCTCGCAGCGCTTCGCGAGGCCGTGGGGCCGGTCCTCGCGTGGCGCGAGAGCGCATCCAGGAAAAGCGTGTAACGGTTTCAGAAACTGCGCAGTTTCAAGGTTGGGGCGTTTCAGTGTTTTTATGAAGCACTGAAACGTCCGACTGCGCCCGACCGACTGCAATGGAATGTCGCCACCCAAAGGCCGCAATCCTGTGCAGTGTATGAGCGACCGTTCGCGTCCTTCTGCGTAGCCATTCCTCCTTACGGCCAATCATCCCGGTTTCTTGTCAGCGGCGAGCTGGAATGCGTACGCGTTGTCCGCAGGATAGGCTCCTCAGGCGATGCGGCGGACACGGAGTTGTGAGTGGACGGGTGGGGTCGGTCCCATAAAGATGCGCGTGAAGACTGTCGAGGCTCGTGATGGAACGTAAACTCGCAGCAATCGTAGCTGGCGACATCGTCGGCTATACCCGCCTGATGTCCGAGGATGAATCCTCGACCTATGCCGCCCTGCGGGCGACGTTCAGCGGACTGATCATACCTTCGGTCGAGAAGCACGGCGGCCGCACCTTCAAGACGACGGGGGACGGTTTTCTCGCGACGTTTCCTAGCGTCAACGAGGCGCTCGATGCCGCGATCGAAATCCAGAACGGATTTTCCGAGCAGCCCTTCGACATGCGCCTCGGCATCAACCTCGGCGACGTCATAGAAGCCGACGGCGACATGTTCGGCGACGGCGTGAACGTCGCGTCGCGGCTCGAAGCCATGGCCGAGCCGGGCGGCATTTTCGTGAGCGAGGCGGTGGTTCGCAGTGCCGACCGGAACCGCAGCAAGCTCTTCTACAGCATAGGCCGGAGGCAGGCGAAGAACATTCCCGAGCCGCTCGCCGTCTATGCGGTGCGGCTCGATGCGGACGAAAAGAACGGTCGCGGCTGGATCGGGCGGATCGCCCGTGGCCGGCGTGCGGCATTGCCCTACGCCATCGGGGCCGCGGCACTCGTCCTCGCCGCTGCCGCAACGCAGGCGCCGGAGGTAAGAGCCGTCGGCGCCGACCTGGCCGGCAGCCTCGCGCGCCTGGCGGGCGGCGAACTCGCCGATGCAAGGCCGACAGTCGCGGTGCTGCCCTTCGACAATATGAGCGGCGACGCCGAGCAGACCTATTTCGCCGACGGGCTTACCGAGGACATAATCGCCAATCTGGCGCGAAACCCCGAGCTTCAGGTGATTGCCCGCAATTCGACCTTCGCCCTGCGCGGTCAGGCAGAAGACATCCGCCTGATCGGCGAGAGGCTTGGTGCCGGCTATGTGGTCGAAGGCAGTGCCCGGCGCGCCGGGGACCAGCTTCGCGTGGTGGCGCAGTTGATCGATGCGCGCAGCGGTGCGCATCTCTGGTCGCGCAGTTACGACCGCCGGGTCGAGGACATATTTGCGGTTCAGACCGACCTGACGGCCGAAATCGTCTCGCATCTGGTTTCCTATGTGCGCGAGTCGGAGGTCTCGAATGCGGCGGAACGGCCGACCGAGAACCTCCAGGCCTACGACCTCGTCCTCCAGGCGCGTGACCGCTACAAACACGGCTCGAAGGATGCGGAGGCGCTGATCGCCGCCCGTGCGCTGCTTCATCGCGCCCTCGAGCTCGACCCCGGTTACGCCGCGGCGCGCGCGAATCTGGGGATGACCTATATCGTCGACTTCGTGCAGAACCTCAGCGGCAGGGCGACCACGACCGATGTGGAAACCGGCCTCAGCGAAGCACGCCAGGCAGTCCGTCTCGATCCGAACCTGGCTGCCGGCTATCAGGTCCTCAGCTTCGGCCTCTCGGCAACCGGCGATTACCCCGGCGCCATGCAGGCGGCACAAAGGGCCGTCGAACTCAATCCGAACGATCCGGACAGCCTGATGGCGCTGGCAAAGGCGCAGGTCCGGTTCGGCAGCTATGACGAGGCGGTGCAAAACGCCGAGCGGGCGCGCCGGCTGCATCCCATGGCGCCGGAATATTATACCTATGTCTACGGGCAGGCCCTCTATGCTGCCGGTCGTCTCGATGAGGCCGACGAGGTCTTGCGGGAATGCCTCATCCGGGCGCCGCAGCAGGCGGATTGCCTGCTGATACGGACGGCGGTTTTGAGCCAGCGGGGAGACGTTGAGGGAGCGCAGCGCACAATGGCGCGCCTGACCGAAGTGGACCCGGAATTTTCGCTCGCAAGCGAGCGCTCCATGCGCCGCTTCGGCGAATCCGCGCTCATGGAGCAATTCCTCTCCCGGCTCGCCGAGGCCAATGCCCCGGATGTTACGAGCGGTTTCCTTCACCCGCACACGCGATCCCGGACCTAGAGCATTTCAATGTTTCATGAAAACACCGAAATGCTCTAACTCTTTGGTCCAACGCACTTCCTGACGGAAAACCGGTACACACTTTTCCTGGGAATGCTCTAGTTGGCGGGCCTCAGCCGCAGAATCCTGCCGGATGCGGCGTCGATCAGCGCGAGTACCGAGCCATCGGAGGCCTGGAGGAGATCGCGAACCCGTGCCTCGAGCGAAAGAACTTCCTCCCCGGTTACCTTCCGGCCGTTCGTCTGCACTCTGACGATACCGCCCGCCGACAGGCCGCCGATCAGGAGGTCGCCCCGCCAGTCTGCAAACAGGTCGCCTGTATAGAACATCATGCCCGAGGGTGAGATCACGGGCGTCCAGCTATGGATGGAGCCAGCGAATTCGGGGCGGCTCGGCGGATCGGGAATTCGTTCGCCCGAATAATGTCTGCCCCAGCTCACCACGGGCCAGCCGTAGTTTTTGCCCGCCTCGGGTATGTTCAACTCGTCTCCCCCCATCGGCCCCATCTCTGCCGTCCAAAGCACGTCGGTTTCCGGATGGATGGCGGCGCTCTGAACGTTGCGGTGGCCGTAGGACCAAATCTCGTCGGCGCCCTCGCGGTCGACAAAGGGGTTGTCGTCCGGTATCGAGCCGTCGGGATTGAGGCGGACGATCGCGCCGAGATGGTTGGCCGGATCCTGGGCCTCTTGCATGTCGAAGCGTTCGCCGAGCGTGATGAAAAGTTTGCCGTCCGGCGCGAAGGCCAACCTCGAGCCGAAATGATTCTCGCCTGAAGCCGCCGGCTCCTGCCGGAAGATTACCTTGAAATCCGAAAGTGCGGTGGCGTCGTCGTTCAGACGGCCACGGCCGACCGAGGTAGCCGCGCCGCCTTCGCGTTCCTCGGCAAAGGATAGATAGACAGTCCTGTTCGTGGCGAAATCCGGATCGAGCGCAACATCGAGGAGTCCACCCTGACCTTGGGCGAAGACATCCGGGACCCCTTCGATGGGTTCGCCGACGGCTCCCTCGGCCGACACGAGGCGCAGCCTGCCGGGACGCTCCGTCACCAGCATGTCGCCATCCGGCAGAAGGACAGCGCCCCAGGGATGCTCGAGGCCACCGGCGAAGACTTCGACGCTGACAGGTCCGCTTTTGGTGTCGAGCATACGCGGCGAATCCTGCGCGATCGCCGGATCGTGCCGCGCAGCGGCCATTGCCGCAAATGCCAGGAAAACAGCTGCTCGCAACATAGCCGCCTCCGTTCGTTTCACGAACCGGACTGTTCACTCGGCTCCTAATGGGGAAGCCGGGCCAAGGTTCCCCACGGATACGCAGGCCGCGTTCACATGTTTGCGCCACCGGGAAAGGACAGAGGACCGCGGCCTCTGTGGAGTTCAGAACACGGCAAGATACCGCAGCAGCGACAGGATGCCTATGATGATGACGATGGCCTGGACGATTTGCTTGGTGCGCCCGTCGAGGGGAAGGCGGTTGACGAGATAAAGAACCAGAATGACGACGAGAAAGGTGATCAGGATGCTGATCAGTACCGACATGTTGTCTGCCCCGTTCGTTGAAAAATGCTGTCTTCTATTTCAACTATGGGACGCAGAGCAAAAGGCAAGTGGAGGGCCTTGGCGTTCGCGTAACTCTCTTCACTGAAGAATGATGGGGGGTCTGGATTCGCGCCGTCTCCGCACCGATATTAAGTCATCATCAACAAAGCCACTTTGATTAGAGGGTCAAAGGAAATGTCGGTGCGCTTCTCGGATCTCGCCATTGACGACGACGAAATCTTGATGTTGCGACGTGTTCACGTTTATGCCTGCTCCTCCAGGGAGCTGGCGCCGGAAAGCGAACACGGTGCGGAGTTGGGAAAGATGCTGTTCCACCTTTACCGGCAAGGCGTGAGGAGCGAACTCGCGCTGATGCAGATGTTGACGACGGGTGAAGCCCCGCCGGCACTGGATGATGCGGGTTAGAGCACGCCTCAGGAAAACTGTGTCATCGAGCGTAGGGTCGACCAAGAGCATTTCGATGTTTCATGGAAACACTGGAATGCTCCACCCCTTCGGTCCAACGCACTTGTTTGATTTCCTCATTCCTGTGCTTGTCACAGGAATCCAGCCAGACCAAGTCCTTGGGCTGAAAGAACGCTTCCCGCGCCGCAGACGCGGCGCTGCTCTCATCCCTGTGACAACGAGCACTGTTGGGGTGGACGGCTCCCAACGGCATCGCAATGTGCCAGAGTGAGTCGTTAAGATCTCAATCGAGGGAGACCGTCCGTGGAGCAGATTATCCGAATTGGCATGGATACGTCAGTGCGCCGGGAGACTGGCAAGGAGTAGGAGGTGAAAGTCCACCACGATGAAGGGTTAGCAACCCACGTCGGCCCCAAGCCGTGCGCAGGCAACCGTGAGGGTGTCGGCGAAGCGTCGGTAGGGGAGCGTGTAGGCCAGCCATGGAGCCGCGAAAGTCCAAAATCCCGGGTGCCGACGGCGTTGACGTCCCGGAAGGCAATACGACTGAGCACGTTACGCGAGTGTTCAGTCGACCCGGCGTGGTCTGAGACCCTGGCATGCACGGAAGCTCCTTGTACAGGAACCGGGAGATCTCTGGATTGGCCACCCAACCCGACGTACGGGTGGATGGTCCGCAGTGGGAAGGCGAGGAGTCGTAGCCGCTGATGAACGATGCAGAGAAGTCTGACTTCGGCATAGTAGCTTTGAAGCCGACGAACAAAGCCGGACGACCGGTGGCGGAGTTGGTGGAGCCAAGGCCGGGGACCAAGGGGAACGCGGAACAGCAACGCATGCACCGGACACAGGGCCGGGCTCGCATGTCCCAGTCGTTGGATCGCGTACGGAAAGCCGCAAGGGCAACGAAGAAGGAAAGGTTCACAGCGCTCCTTCACCATATCAATGTTGATGCACTCCGGACAGCGTTCTACGCCCTTAGGCGCAAGGCCGCCCCCGGGGTGGATGGCATGAGATGGCAGGACTACGAGGCAGAGCTTGAGCCACGGCTCATCGATCTGCACGCGCGGGTCCAACGGGGAGCGTACCGCCCGCAGCCTTCACGCCGGACGTTTATACCGAAGGCAGATGGGAAGCAGCGGCCGCTGGCAATCGCAGCTCTGGAAGACAAAATTGTCCAAGGGGCGACCGTCATGGTGCTCAACGCCATCTATGAAGGCGACTTCTGTGGCTTTTCCTACGGGTTTAGGCCCGGACGGGGACCGCATGATGCGTTGGACGCCTTGTGTGTTGCGATCGACCATCGGAAAGTGAGCTGGATCATCGACGCCGACATCCAGAACTTCTTCGGAGCGGTCAGTCAGAAATGGCTGGTTCGCTTCCTGGAACATCGGATCGGTGATAAGCGCATCATCCGCCTGATCCAGAAATGGTTGAAGGCGGGTGTTCTCGAAGACGGGGTCTTGAGCGTAGATGACAAGGAGACCGGTCAAGGCTCGGTGATCTCACCGCTCCTAGCCAATATCTACCTGCACTACGCACTCGATCTGTGGGCGAAACGCTGGCGACAGCACGCCTCCGGCGGCGACATGGTCATCGTGCGCTATGCCGATGACGTGGTGGTCGGCTTCGAGCGCGAGGACGACGCCCGTCGCTTCCTTGATGCAATGCGCGTTAGACTTGAGGAGTTCGAACTGTCGCTCCATCCGGACAAGACCCGCCTGATTGAGTTTGGTCGCTTCGCGGCGGCTAATCGCAAGCGGCGCGGCCTCGGTAAACCGGAGACCTTCATGTTTCTCGGGTTCACGTTCATCTGCGGCAAATCGCGCAGCGGGCGCTTCCAGCTTCAACGGAAGACCCGCGGCGACCGCATGCGGACGAAGCTCAGGACCATAAAGGAGGAGTTGTGGCGTCGGCTGCACTGGCCCATACCCGAACAGGGGAAATGGCTAAGGCAAATCGTGAGCGGGCATTTCGCCTACTTCGCGGTGCCGACAAACGCGCGCGCACTAGCCGCGTTTCGACACCATGTGGAAGAACTCTGGAGGCGCACGCTTCGGCGGCGTAGCCAGAGGGACGGATTCACATGGGGTCGAACCACAAAAGTGGCAGAGCACTGGCTCCCCAAGCCAAGTATCCTTCATCCATGGCCCGACGTGCGCTTCGCCGTCAAACACCCAAGGTAGGAGCCCGGTGCCTTAATTGGGCTCGCCGGGATCTGAGCGGGGGGCGCCCGGTAACGGGCGTCTCTACCGCGAAAAGAGCGTTTTCCAGTTGCATGGAGTGAACGCCGCCGAGCAACCGATCCTGCGCCGGAAGCTGACGCGCAAGGAAATGGTGAAATTCTTCCAGAAGGCGGCACCGACCAGTATTGCGCTGGAAGCG